>CAYMHN010000048.1:0-11653 GCA_964390235.1 uncultured Candidatus Competibacteraceae bacterium | reverse complement strand
GGGTGTGGTCCAGGGCACCTGTTTCGACCGCGCGGGCATACCAGTCCACCGCCAGCGCGCCATTCTGCTCGACGCCGAACCCTTGCTCATGGAACCAGCCCAGATAAACCATGGCTTCGCTGGAACCCGCCTCGGCGGCACCGTGAAACCAAAGCACCGCCTGATCCAGATCGGGAGGTTCCCGGTCCAGATGCTGGCGCGCATAAGCCTGCATGGTCTCGGCCGATATCGCCATGCCGGTCTGCTCGGACCAGAGCGGCGGCTCGTCGGCCAGTACCAGGCCGGGTAGAAACAGCAATAGCCATAAGCCACGCATGGGAATGTACCTCGCTTGCAGACGCTCGGATCAGGCTGAGGCGCGCAGCGGCGCGGGCAGAACCCGGGCGGCGGGCGGAAAATCGCAGGTGAAACAACTGCCCGTACCCACCTCGCTGCTCACCCGCAGACTGCCGCCGTGGCGTTGCAACACATGCTTGACGATGGCCAGGCCCAGCCCGGTGCCGTGGCCGGCATCCCGCTGGCGGGATTTGTCGACCCGGTAGAAGCGCTCGGTCAGTCGGACCAGATGATGGGCGGGGATACCATCGCCCCGGTCCTCCACGGCGAGATGCAATCCCGCGTCGTCCCGGTACCAGCGGATGGTAACCCGGGTGCCGGCAGGGGTGTGCTGGACGGCGTTGAAGATCAGATTGGCAAAGGCGCTGCGCAGGTCCCGGGCCGCGCCGGCCAGCCACAAGCCTTGCTCGGCCTGGAGTTCGAGGCCATGGTCGCGCTCGCCGCTGAGCACCCGGGCGTCCTTGACGATACCCGCCAGCAGGGCGGGCACATCGACCGGTTTGCACTGCATGGGTTCGTCCGGGCTTTCCAGACGCGACAGCAGCAGCAGATCGCGGATGATGCCCATCATCCGCTCGGCTTGCTGGCGCATGCTGCGCAGCGGCTGCGACCAGGTCGATCGCTCGGCGCCCGGGGACTCCTGCATGGCTTCCAGATAACCGTTGATTACGGTCAAGGGGGTGCGCAACTCATGCGAGGCATTGGCCACGAAATCACGGCGCATCTGCTCCAGCTGGTGGGCCTGGGAGACATCTCCGACCCACAGCAGTGACTGCTTCTTGGTGTAAGGCAGCAAGCGCGCCCGCAAGCGCAACTCCGGCTGGTGGGACGGGCTGAACAGGACATCGTCCCGCTCTCCGGTCCGCTCGAAATAGGCGATGAAATCCGGGTGGCGCAGCAGGCTGGTAATCGTCAGCCCGCGGTCCTTGGCCGGGTCCAGCCCCAGCAGGCGCTGGGCGGCCGGATTGAACCAGTTCACCCGACCCGGCATGTCCAGCACCACGATGGCGTCGGGCAGGTTGCGCACCCCTTGCTGCACATTGTGCAAGGTCCGGCTGAGCTTGCGCTTGCGCTTGCGATTGCGCCGCCGCAACATCACGAAGTGCTGGTAGATATCCCGCCAGTAGAGGTCGAACAGGCGCGGCGGCCTCTGCCGCTCATCACTCAGCCAGCGTTCCAGCTGGTACAGATGCAGCAACTGCCAGGCGAGACAGCCCAGCGCGCCCAGCAACAGCAGCAGCAGCAGTTGCTCGATCAGCCAGCCCAGCAGTGCGCAGCCCAGCAGAACCAGAGTGGTCCCGCGCAGAATACGCAACTGTCCGGACATGGTTCAGCGCTGGGTGGAGAAACGATAGCCAGCGCCACGCACGGTCTGGATCAGATCGTCGTGACCATGGGGTTCCAGTATGCGCCGCAGGCGCCGGATATGGACATCGACGGTGCGCTCCTCGACATAGACATTGCGCCCCCAGACCCGATCCAGCAATTGCCCACGGCTGTAGACCCGCTCCGGGTGCGACATGAAGAATTCCAGCAGACGGTACTCGGTCGGCCCCATGTCCAGAGTCTCGCCCCTCAGCGTCACCCGGTGGCTGGCGGTATCCATGGCCAATTCGGCGGCCGTCAGCGTTTCCTGCCTGGTCTCGGGTGTGCTGCGGCGCATCACGGCCCTGATCCGGGCGATCAGCTCACGGGTGGAAAACGGCTTGGTGATGTAATCGTCGGCGCCGCTGTCCAGACCCTGGATCTTGTTCTCTTCCTCGGCCCGGGCCGTCAGCAGGATGATCGGGATCTCCCGGGTCAGCTCCTCGCGCTTGAGGCGGCGGGCGAAATCGATACCACTGATGCCGGGCAGCATCCAGTCGAGCAGAATCAGTGCCGGCAGACGCTCGGCGAGACGCGACCGGGCTTGCTGGAAATCGGCGGCTTCGATCACTTCATAGCCGGCATTGCCCAGGGCGAAGCACAGCATTTCACGGATCGGCTGCTCGTCCTCGACGATCAATATCGGCGGCATGCTCATGTCACGGACCAATCGATTAAAAGAATATTAAACGCAATCAGTATGACAAGCGCATGACAGTCACCAAACCGGCCGGATCAGCGTGAAGCAGCGACCCTGGGCAGAGCCGCCACGGGTCGATAGCGATTCATCGGCTTGTTGTTGCCGGCCCGCAGCAAGGTCCAGTAGCCCAGCATATTGACCTGGGTACGCTCGATCACGTCCAGCCCGGTATCCTGCACGAACTGATCCAGGGAGAAATCGGGTCGGAATCCCATCAACTTGGACAGCGGTGCGATCATTTTCTCGCAGCGCGACAATACCGGATGGCCGCTGTGGAAATGATTGACGATGAACAACTCCCCGCCGGGCTTGCAGACCCGCCGCATCTCGTTGATCAGGCGCTGCGGATTGGGCACGACCGAGGCGACATACATGGACACCACCTTGTCGAAGTAATCATCGGGAAAGCTCATGTCCTCGGCATCCATCTCCAGCAACTCCACATTGCCAAGCTGCTGCCGTTGCTTGCGCAGACGTGCCTTGGCCAGCATCTCCGTCGATACATCGATGCCCGTGATGTGGATATCACGCGGGTACAGTGGCAGGGACAAACCGGTACCCACGCCCACTTCCAGAATCCGGTCCCTGGCCTGACAGTTCATCTGCTCGATGACGGCCTGGCGACCCGGCTGAAACACCGCCCCGAAGTAAAGATCGTAACGACCGGCATAACGCCGGTAGGACTTGCGTATGGCGTTGAGGTCCAAGCCGTTTTTCCTTTTGTTACACTTATGCATCTTGAACATTATCGCGATGATGGAAACCGGGAACAAGTCGTACGTCGCCGCGCGATACCTCCACGGACACGCTCCCGGCGCTTCAACTTGCCGCCCGCCCGTGGCAATATGGTTGTTCCCCGAAAACCTGTTCACCCCATCATGACGACAGACGCCTGGTCTACCGAGCAATTTGAAGCACAGCTCCACGCTCTCGGCAATTACTATCATATCAATCATCCGTTCCAACTCGCCATGCATCAGGGCGAACTGTCGCGCGAGCAACTGCAAGGCTGGGTCGCCAACCGGTTCTACTATCAAGTGCGCATTCCCAACAAGGACGGCGCCATCCTGGCCAATTGCCCGGACCGCGAGGTGCGCCGGCGCTGGATTCAACGCATCATCGATCATGACGGCCGTGACGGCGGCGAGGGCGGTATCGAGGCCTGGATCAAGCTGGGCGAGGCGGTCGGCATGGCGCGTGAGGATATCACCTCGCTCCGGTTGGTGCTGCCGGGGGTCCGCTTCGCGGTCGATGCCTATGTCAACTACGCTCGGACGGCGCCCTGGCAGGAAGCCGTCTGCTCCTCGCTGACCGAGCTTTACGCGCCCACCATCCACCGCCAGCGGCTGGCCGACTGGCCGGAAAAATATCCCTGGGTCCACCCCGAGGGCTTGCAGTATTTCCGCAATCGCCTGACCGAAGCCCACCGGGACGTACAGCATGGACTGAGCATCGTGCTGGACCACTTCCGAACCCGCGAACAGCAGGAGCGAGCACTGGGCATCGTGCGCTTCAAGCTGGAGGTATTGTGGTCGATGCTGGATGCCATGTATATGGCTTACGTGGTCGAAAAACCCCCGTTCTTCAATATCGCGGACCGGACATGAACACCGAACCCGTGCTGCGCATCGCCCCGGGGCTGCGCCTGCAATGGGAGGAAGCCCAGCAAGCCCATGTGCTGCTCTACCCCGAGGGCATGGTCCAGCTCAACCCCAGCAGCGCGGAGATCCTCGGCCGCTGCGATGGGCAGCGGAGCGCTTCCGCGATTATCGCCGAGTTGCAACGCGATTATCCGGACGCGGATCTGGCGGACGACGTGCGCGAATTTCTGGACACCGCCCTGGATCGGGGCTGGATCGTGGCGGGCTGAAGCGTATCCCGCCTCAGCTCGCCTCCAGCCGGCGCTTGAGTTCAAGCAGTTCAGGGTGCCGCGGAGCCGCGACCAGACCGGCGTTGACCTGATTCAGTATGGTGGTCGGATCGGCCGATTCGCTAAGCCCCAAGCGCGCCCGGTCGAGATAGGTCTGGGCAATCTCGAGCAGCCCGGCCCGGGCTTCCGGATTGGCCGGATCCAGGGCCAGGATTTGATGGAATACATAAGCCGCGTTGCTGACCGGGGGATCAACCAGACGACCGGTTTCCAGATTGAGCTGGGCGATTTCCAGCATCCGCCGCACCTGCGCCTGCTGGGCTTCACTCAAGGGTAGGGCATTATTCTTGAACTCCACGCCGAAGGGGTCCTCGGGGGGCGCTGGCAGAGTTCCGAATGGCAGGGCGATATGCCCTGCATAGCCCAGATAGCCAACCAGACCCAATGCCGCCACGCTGCCACCTCCGCCCAGCCACAGTGGCCATGGTTTCCGCGACCGTGTAGCCGATGGGGTCGGCACGGCGCGGGTGGACACCGTGGCGGCTTTGCTGGAGACGTTTCCGGGACTGACGGTCGGGCGGCGAGCGGTCATGGTCGCCGTATCGCCCGGCAAGAACGGCTGCAGCGCCTCGATCAAGGCCTCGGCACTGGCAAAACGCTGGTCGGGCGCCTTGGCCATCAGGCGGTCGATAATGGGCTGGAACCGGCTCAGTTCCGGGGGTAGTCGGGGAATCGGCTCATTGATGTGCATGAGGGCGATGGCGAAGGAATCCTCGGCCCGGTAGGGTTTGGTACCGGTCAGCATTTCGTAGAACACCACCCCCAGGGCATACAGATCGCAGCGGGCATCGACCGGTTTGCCCAGAGCCTGCTCCGGGCTCATGTAACTCGGCGTCCCGATGGTCAATCCGGCCTGGGTCATCTGGGTGCTGTCGCCCAATGCCTTGGCGATGCCGAAATCGGTCAGCACCGGCGTGCCATCCTCGCGAAACAGGATGTTGGCGGGCTTGACATCGCGGTGGACGAAGTTGCGCTTGTGGGCGTAGCCCAGGGCACTGGCGATCCGGCCCAGAATAGCCACCGCCTGCTCCGGCGACAGCGGCTTTTCCATCCGCTCCTTGAGCGTGCCGCTCTGCAAGTATTCCATCGCCATGTAGTAATTCGAACCGGCCAGCCCGATATCGTAAATCGTGATGATATTGGGATGGTTGAGCTGGGCGATGATGCGGCCTTCCTTGAGGAAGCGGTCGCGGAAGGTGCTGTCGGACAGCAGTGAAGACGACATCAGTTTGAGCGCCACCCGCCGATCAAGCGCTTTCTGGACGGCAAGGTAGACGATGGCCATGGCGCCACTGCCGATATTGCGCTCGACGATATAGCCTGGAATCTGGATGGTGTCATCCATAGTTGCTCCGCCCCGTTTGCCGATCAACGCCGATTCTGCCGGTAATCGTGCAAGTATAAACCAGATGATGGCGGGAACCGTGCTTCGAGATTTGTGCGCGCTCTGTGATAAAATGATCGGCTTGTGATCGTGTAAAGTCCACTAGTTTACGGAGCCGCGGAAAGACCCGCCAAGATGGCTGAATTCGCCAAAGAAATCCTGCCCGTCAATCTCGAAGACGAGATGAAACAATCCTACCTCGATTACGCCATGAGCGTGATCGTGGGCCGTGCCCTGCCGGATGTGCGCGACGGCCTCAAGCCGGTGCACCGCCGGGTACTGTACGCCATGAGCGAGTTGGGCAACGACTGGAACAAACCCTACAAGAAATCGGCCCGGGTGGTCGGTGACGTCATCGGCAAATACCACCCGCATGGCGATGCCGCCGTCTATGACACCATCGTGCGACTGGCCCAGCCGTTCTCGATGCGCTATCCGCTGATCGATGGTCAGGGCAATTTCGGTTCGATCGACGGCGACGCGCCGGCGGCGATGCGCTACACCGAAGTGCGCATGGCCCGCATTACCCAGCAACTGCTGGCCGATATCGACAAGGACACGGTCGATTTCACGCCCAACTACGATGCCAGCGAACACGAGCCGGTGGTGTTTCCCACCCGGATGCCCAATCTGCTGGTCAGTGGCGCCACCGGAATCGCGGTCGGCATGGCGACCAATATCCCGCCGCACAATCTGGGCGAGGTGATCAGCGCCTGCATCGCACTGATCGACGAGCCGCAGCTTGGTATCGACGAACTGATGCGCCACCTGCCGGGGCCGGACTTCCCGACCGCCGCCGTCATCAACGGCGCCCGCGGCATCCACGAGGCCTACCATACCGGGCGTGGACGCATCCATGTCCGGGCACGTTCCCACATCGAGGATCTGGATTCGGGCAAGCAGGCCATCATCGTCACCGAGCTACCCTACCAGGTCAACAAGGCCCGGCTGCTGGAGAAGATCGCCGAACTGGTCAAGGATAAAAAGCTCGACGGCATCGTCGAACTGCGCGACGAATCCGACAAGGACGGCCTGCGCATCCATATCGAGCTGCGCCGCGGCGAGGTACCCGAGGTGGTGCTGAACAATCTCTATCAGCACACCCAGCTGCAGAGCGTGTTCGGCATCAATATGGTGGCCCTGGTCGATGGCCAGCCGCGGCTGCTCAACCTCAAGCAGGTGCTGGAGGCATTCCTGCGCCACCGCCGCGAGGTCGTGACCCGGCGCACCCTGTTCGAACTCAGCAAGGCCCGCGAGCGAGCGCATATCCTGGAAGGCCTGGCGGTGGCGCTGGCCAATATCGATGCCATCATCGAACTGATCCGCCGCTCCGCCGATGCGGCCGAGGCTCGGACGGCGCTGCTGGCGCGCAGCTGGACACCGGGCATGGTCACCGAAATGCTGACCCGCGCCGGCGCCGAACTGTCCCGCCCCGAGGACCTGGAACAGGGTTATGGTCTGGTGGACGATGGGTACCGACTGTCGCCGGCCCAGACCCAGGCCATACTGGATCTGCGCCTGCACCGGCTGACCGGGCTGGAGCAGGACAAGATCACCGCCGAATATCGGGAGCTGCTGGCCCGGATCGAGGATCTGCTGGACATCCTCACCAATCCCGACCGCCTGATGCGGGTGATTCGCGCCGAGCTGGTCGAACTGAGCGAGCAGGCCACCGATGCGCGCCGCACCGAGATCATCGCCGATCATCTGAACCTGTCCCTGGAAGACCTGATCAACCAGGAAGACATGGTGGTCACGCTATCGCACGGCGGTTATGCCAAGGCCCAACCCTTGACCAGCTACCGCGCCCAGCGCCGAGGCGGCCGCGGCAAGAGCGCCACCGACATCAAGGACGAGGACTTCATCGACAAGCTGTGGGTGGCCAACAGCCACGACACCCTGCTGTGCTTCTCCAACCGCGGCCAGGTCTACTGGCTGAAAGTCTACGAGCTGCCCCAGGCCAGCCGGGCGGCGCGCGGCAAGCCCATCGTCAACCTGCTGCCATTGGAGGGCGAGGAGCGGATCAGCGCCGTGCTACCGGTACGCGAATTCGATGCCGATCACCATGTGCTGTTCGCCACCGCCCGGGGGACCATCAAGAAAACCCCGCTGGTCGATTACTCGCGACCGCGCGCCAACGGCATCATCGCCCTGGATCTGGCGCCCGACGACCAGTTGGTCGGGGTGGTCATCACCAATGGCCGCAGCGACGTCATGCTGTTCAGCGACGCCGGCAAGGCGATCCGCTTCGCCGAATCCGATCTGCGGCCCATGGGGCGCGCGGCGCGCGGTGTGCGCGGCATGCGGCTGGGTCGCGAACAGCGCGTCATCGCCCTGATCGTCGTCGAGCGGGGCGCGATTCTGACCGTGACCGAGAATGGCTATGGCAAGCGCACCGTTCTGGACGACTATCCGGTGTACGGCCGGGGCGGTCAGGGGGTGATCAGCATCCAGACCTCGGAGCGTAACGGCCGGGTAATCGGTGCCGTGCAGGTCGATGAGGAACACGAGCTGATGCTGATCACCAACGGCGGCACCCTGGTACGCACCCGGGTCGCGGAGATCTCCCTGCTGGGCCGCAATACCCAGGGCGTCAAGCTGATCAGCCTGCATGACGACGAAACCCTGATCGGGGTGGCGCGCATCGAGACCGAGGGGGACGAGGACGATGCGGGTGATGCCGCCGCGATCTCGGCCACCGATGACGATCTCCGGATATGAATGAGACGGATTCCTTGCAAGCCCTGCGGGAGCGCATCGATGCGCTGGACGAGCAGATCCAGGCACTGATCAGCGAACGCGCCCGTTGCGCCCAGCAGGTGGCCACCGTGAAACAGTCCGGTGGCGCCGATCGCGTGCTGTATTACCGACCCGAACGCGAGGCGCGGATCCTGCGCCGAGTGCGCGAGCGCAACCAGGGCCCCTTGAGCGATCGCAGCATCAGTCATCTGTTCCGCGAGCTGATCGCCGCCTGCCTGGCCCTGGAACAGACCCTGACCATCGCCTATGCCGGACCCCCGGGCACGTTCGCCCCGGCGGCCACGCACCGGCAGTTCGGGCGCCTGGTACGGACCCTGCCACAGCCCGGCGTGGCCGATGTGTTTCGCGCCGTCGAGGCCGGCAGCGCCGACTACGGCGTGGTGCCGGTGGAAAACACCCTGGACGATGGCGGGGATGCCACCCTGTCCTTGTTCCTGCATGCCGAAGTCGGCATCTGCGGCGAGATATTGCTGACCAACCACCTGCAACTGATCAGCCGCGCCGCCAGTCTCAAGGAAATCGAGCGTCTTTACGCCCGCCCGCAAACCCTGCTCCTGTGCCGGCAGTGGCTGGACGCGCACCTGCCGCAAGTCGAGCGGGTGGCCCTGGCCAGCAACGACGAGGCGGTGCGCCGCGCGGCCCGCGATAGCAGCAGCGCCGCCATTGCGGTCGAAGTGGCGGCCGAGACGCTGGAGCTGCCGATACTGGCGCGCAATATCGAGGATGATCCCGCCGACCGCGGTCGGTTTCTGGTGTTGGGCAGACAGCCGGTGGCTGCTTCGGGAATCGACAAGACCACGCTGTTGCTGACCTTGCGCGACGAGGCCGATTTTCCGCATCGGCTGCTGGCGCCGCTGGCCCGGCACGGGGTGACGGTGGATCGGATCGAATCACGGGCGGTGCGGCGTGAACGCTGGTCCCGGATGCTGATCCTCGACCTGCCGGGACATCGCGACGATCCCGCCCTCGGCGCCGTGCTGGACGAACTGCGCAGAACAGCCGACTTCATCAAGATCCTTGGCTCCTACCCCGTCGATACCACCGACTGATCATGACCCGGTCCTGCGATTTCATCGAACTGGCGGCGCCCGGCGTGCGCCATCTGCAACCCTATCAACCCGGCAAACCCGAAGCGGAATTGCGTCGTGAACTGGGTTTGAGCAACATCGTCAAGCTGGCTTCCAACGAAAACCCGCTGGGTCCCGGCCCCAAGGTGGTGGCGGCCTTGCGCGATCAGCTGGCCGAACTGACCCGTTACCCGGACGGCAACGGTTTCGAACTCAAGGCCGCACTGGCCGCGCACCATGACGTCGCGCCCGAGACCATCACCTTGGGCAATGGCTCGAACGACATCCTGGAATTGATCGCCCGCGCCTTTCTGACCCCGGACCTGGAAGCCGTGTTCTCGGCCCATGCCTTCGCCGTCTACCCATTGGTGGTCCAGGCGGTCGGCGCCCGCGCCCGGGTGGCACCCGCGCTGGGCGACAACAGCCGGATGCCCTATGGCCACGACCTGGCCGCTTTCCGCGAACGGATCGGCCCGGCAACCCGGGTGGGGTTCATCGCCAACCCGAACAACCCGACCGGCACCTGGCTGGCGGCCGACGAACTGGACCGGTTCCTCGCCGAGGTTCCCGCACAGACCCTGGTCGTGGTCGACGAAGCCTATTTCGAATATGCCGACCAGCCGGACTATGCCAGCGCCCTGCCCTGGCTGGCGCGCCATCCCAATCTGATCGTCACCCGCACCTTTTCCAAGGCCTATGGCCTGGCCGGTCTGCGGATCGGCTATGCGGTATCCCATCCGCAAGTCGCCGATCTGCTCAACCGGGTGCGCCAGCCGTTCAACGTCAACACCCTGGCCCAGCACGCTGCCCTGGCGGCGCTGACCGACAGCGACTATCTGGCCGAGAGCCAGCGTGTCAATCGCGCCGGCATGACCCGGATCAGGACAGCTTGCGAGGCACTGGGTCTGCGTACCCTGCCCTCGGCGGCCAATTTTCTCTGCATCGACCTGAACCGTCCGGCCCAACCGGTGTTTCAGGCCTTGCTGCGGCGCGGGGTCATCGTGCGACCGGTCGCCAGCTACGAGTTGCCCAACCACCTGCGGGTCAGCATCGGCACTGAAGCCGAAAACCGGCGTTTCATCGACGCCCTGCGCGAAGTCCTGGCATGAGCGATACCTTGCTGAACCGGCTGTGCGTGATCGGCGTCGGCCTGATCGGCGGCTCGCTGGCCCTGGCCTTGCGCGAGGCCGGGGCGGTCACTGAAATCATCGGTGCCGGGCGCCGGGAAGCCCCCTTGCGGCGCGCCCTGGAACTGGGGGTGATCGACCGCTACGAGCTGGACCCGGCCCGAGCCGTCGCGACGGCCGATATGGTCGTCGTGGCCGTGCCCCTGGGCGCCATTCGGCCGGTACTCGAGGTGATCGCCCCGCAGCTGGCCGCCGCTGCCGTGCTGACCGATGTCGGCAGCGCCAAGGGTTGCGTGGTCGATGACGCGCGCCGGGCATTCGGCGAGATACCGGTCAATTTCGTACCCGGCCATCCCATAGCCGGCACCGAGAAAAGCGGTGTGGACGCGGCGTTTGCCAGCCTGTTCGCGGGACGCCGGGTGATTCTGACCCCGCTGCTGGAGACCGAGGCCTGGGCCCATGACCGGGTGCGGACCATGTGGCAGGCCACCGGCGCCGAGGTGATCGACATGGGCGTCAAACACCACGACGCGGTGCTGGCGGCCACCAGCCATCTGCCGCATATGCTGGCCTACAGCCTGGTCGAATCGCTGGCCCGGATGGACGACCGGGCGGAGATCTTCCGCTATGCCGCCGGCGGCTTTCGCGATTTCACCCGCATCGCCTCCAGCGACCCGGTGATGTGGCGCGATGTCTGCTTGGCCAACCGGGAACCGCTGCTGGAGGTCATCGACCGGTTCCGCGAAGACCTGGACCGCCTGACCCTGGCCATAGCCGCAGCCGATGGGGCGGCCATCGAAGCCATTTTCCAGCGGGCCAAGCATGCCCGCGACAACCTCTATCTCGACTGAGCCATGACCGAGACCCGTTTTACCGTCGCTCCGGGCGGCTGCTTGCAGGGCCGGCTGCGCGTCCCCGGCGACAAGTCGATCTCGCACCGAGCCATCATGTTCGCCGCCCTGGCCGAGGGCATGACCGAGATCG
>CAYMHN010000047.1:5913-11725 GCA_964390235.1 uncultured Candidatus Competibacteraceae bacterium | reverse complement strand
CTTCCAGGACCCGCTGACCAGCCTCAACCCGCTGTACCGGATCGGCGACCAGCTTACCGAGACCATCCTGACCCATCTGGACCTGACCCCGACCGAGGCCCGCCGCCGAGCCATCGATCTGCTTACCGAGGCCGGCATCCCGGCCGCCGAGGAGCGGATCGACGCCTACCCGCACCAGTTTTCCGGCGGCATGCGCCAGCGGGTGGTAATCGCCCTGGCCTTGTGCGCCGAACCCGAACTGGTGATCGCCGACGAACCGACCACGGCCCTGGACGTATCGGTGCAGGCCCAGATCATCGCCCTGCTCAAGCACCTGTGCCGGGATCACGGCGCCTCGGTGATGCTGATCACCCACGACATGGGAGTGATCGCCGAGACCGCCGATCGGGTAGCGGTGATGTACTCGGGCCGGATCGCCGAAATCGGTCCGGTGCGCGACGTGGTCAAGCATGCCCATCACCCCTATACCAAGGGGCTGATGGGCTCCATCCCCTCGCTGGCCGGCGAGGCCGAGCGGCTGGTGCAGATCCCCGGCAGCATGCCGCGGCTGGATTCGATTCCGACGGGCTGCGCGTTTCATCCGCGCTGCCAGCAAGTGTTCGAGCGCTGTCGCATCGAGCAGCCGGTGCCGCTGGCGGTCGATGAATCGCAAGTCGCCTGCTGGCTGTACGCCGACGGGAACCGCCCGTGAGCGCCCTGGTCGAGATCAGCGGACTGGCGCGGACTTTCGATGTCTCGCGCCCCTGGCTGAACCGGGTGATCGAGCGCCGCCCGCGCAGCCTGTTGCGTGCGGTGCAGGATGTCTCGTTCAGCATACCCAAGGGCGAGACCTTCGCCCTGGTCGGCGAATCCGGTTCCGGCAAATCGACCGTGGCCAAGATGGTGGTCGGCCTGCTCGCGCCCAGCGCCGGCAAGATCGTGATCGACGGGGTGGACATGTGGCACCCGGATCAGGTCCGGGATGTACAGCGGCTGCGCCGCCGGGTGCAGATGATCTTCCAGGACCCTTACGCCAGCCTGAACCCGCGCTGGCGGGTGGACCGCATCATCGCCGAACCGATCCGGGCCTTCCGGCTGCTGGACGGTGACCGGGCGATCAACGACCGGGTCGGCGAACTGTTGTCCCTGGTCGGCCTGGACCCGCGCGACGGCCGCAAGTACCCGCACGAATTCTCCGGCGGCCAGCGCCAGCGCATCTGCATCGCCCGCGCCCTGGCCACCAATCCGGAGTTCCTGGTCTGCGACGAACCGACCTCGGCTCTGGACGTGTCGGTGCAGGCGCAGATCCTCAATCTGATGCGCGACCTGCAGGACCGGCTGAACCTGACCTATCTGTTCATCAGCCACGATCTGGCCGTGGTGCGGCACATGGCGACCCGGATCGGCGTGCTTTATCTTGGTCGTCTGACCGAGGTCGCCCCGGCCAAGACGCTGTTCCGCAACCCGCGCCACCCCTATACCCGGATGTTGCTGGACGCGGTGCCGGATGTGGACATGCAGGGCAAGCAGCGCATCCCGGCCCAGGGCGAGATCCCCAATCCGATCAGCCCGCCGCCGGGCTGCACCTTCCACCCGCGCTGCCCGTTCGTCGATGAGCGTTGTCGCGGCGAGATTCCTACTTTAGCACCAGAAGACGATGCCCTGATCGCCTGCCACGGAGTGGCCGAACAGCGGATTTGACGCCGCTGTGCTATGTTTCAATGATCGTCCATCGCGGTGTTCGTCGCCATGAGCCAAGCACCACCATTCACCATCATCCGCGTCGACTGGGCCAGCCACGCGGCCGAGTTGTACCCTATCCGGCATCGGGTCTTCGTCGAGGAACAACAGGTACCCGAAGAGCTGGAACAGGACGAGTTCGACCCGGTCAGCCTGCATGTTCTGGCGCTGGACCGTGGCGGCCGGGCCATCGGCACCGGCCGGCTGCTGCCGGACGGACATATCGGCCGTCTCGCGGTGCTGGCGGAATGGCGCGGCCATGGGGTCGGCGTGGCCCTGATGAACAGCCTGCTGGAACTGGCCCGAGAACGGAACTTTCCCGAGGTGGCGCTGAACGCCCAGACCAGCGCGATTCCGTTCTACGACCGGCTGGGGTTTCAGACCGAAGGCGAGGAATTCATGGAAGCCGGCATTCCCCACCGCAGCATGCGGCTGCGACTGGAGTAATCATGGTTGACGACAGCAGTACTCCGACGGACGTTATCATCGACGGTCCGGCGCAGGCCAGTGCCGCCCTGGCGGAATTGCTGGCCGGTGCGCGGCGGCGCATCGACTGGTACAGCCCGATAGTAATACCGGCCCTGCATGACCAGGCCGCGGTCACCCAAGCACTGCGCCAGGTGGTGCTCGACCAGCCGCGCCTGCAAGGGCGACTCCTGCTGCCGCCGGCTGGCCAATGGCGCGGCCACTGCCCGGTACTGGCCCAGCTCATCGACCGGCTCGGCGCCCTGGCCTTGCGGGTCATCCCGAAAGGGGTGGGCGAGGACCAGCCTGAACATGGCCAGTCTTTCGTCATCGTCGATCACCGGCCGCTGCTGGTGCTGAGCGATCCGAGACGCCTGCATGGCCGTTACTACCCGGTCAGCGGCGGCTACCGCGGCCGCAACCTGCTGAACTGGTTCGACACCCTGTGGCAGCAGGCACCGCCGGATACCGAATTGCGCAAGCTGGGGATTTAAGGCGAGACGCTCCAACGCTCACGCAAGGCCTTATGATTCAGGGCCAGCCACTGCAGGGCGATGATGGCCGGCGAGGCCACGATGCGCCCCTGGGCCAGCCGGTCCAGCGCATCGGTCCGGCTGACCACCTCGACCCGGATGTCCTCGTGTTCGTGGTCCAGACCGTGGATGCCGCCGATCCCGGCACTGTCGATCCGGCCGATATACAGATACACCCATTCCGAGGAGCTGCCCGGACTGACCAGGTATTCGCAGATCGGCTCCAGGGCCTCGATCTTGCAGCCGGCTTCCTCCTCGGCTTCGCGCTCGGCCACCTCGACCGGTGTCTCGCCGGCGCCGATCTCGCCGGCGACGATTTCCAGCAACCAGGGACCCACCGGGGTCTTCAGCGCACCGACCCGGAACTGTTCGATCAGCACCACCGCATCGCGCACCGGGTCATAAGGCAGCACCGCCACCACCCGGCCGCGTTCCAGGCATTCGCGGTTCAGCTCGGCGCTCCAGCCGCCAGCGAACAGCTGGTGGCGCAGCCGGTAGACCTCCATGCGCAGGAAGCGGCGATACGGGGTGCCGTGATCGAGGATTTCGTAACGGTAGTCCATGATTGCCTCCGCGCGGCGGACCGCTTCGATCAGTCGGCGCCCACGGCGTCGCGCTCTTCCGCCTTGGCCCGGTCCCAGAGCGCATCCAGTTCGACCAGGCTCAGCTGTTCGGGCGCCCGTCCCTGCTGGCGCAGCCAGTCCTCGATGCGCTGGAAGCGGCGTACGAACTTGTCGTTGGCCTGGCGCAGCGCGGATTCCGGGTCGGCATCCAGGTGACGACCCAGATTGGCGCAGACGAACAGCAGATCGCCCAGTTCCTCTGCCAGCCGCTCCGGTGCCTCGCCGGCGGCCAGCGCCTCGCGCAATTCGGCCAGCTCCTCTTCCAGCTTGTCCAGCACCGGCTCGACCGAGGGCCAGTCGAAGCCGACCCGGGCGGCACGCTTTTGCAGCTTGGTCGCCCGGGCCAGGGCCGGCAGGGCCAGTGGCACGCCGTCCAGGGTGCTGTGCTGACCGGCGGCGGCCCGCTCCACGGCCTTGATCCGCTCCCAGTCGGCGGTCTGTTCGGCGCTGTCAGCGTACTCGACGTCGGCGAACACATGGGGATGGCGACGGATCAGCTTGGTGGCGATTGCCGCCGCCACATCGGCGAAGTCGAAGAGACTCTCCTCTTCGGCCATGCGGGCGTGGAACACCACTTGCAGCAGCAGATCGCCCAGTTCGTCCTTGAGCGCCGCGTGGTCCTCGCGGGCGATGGCATCGGCCACCTCGTAGGCTTCCTCGATGGTGTAGGGGGCGATGGTCGCGAAAGTCTGTTCAACATCCCAGGGGCAACCGTGGCGCGGGTCGCGCAGCCGCGCCATCACCTGCAACAGGCGTTCGAGTTCGGTCATCGGTTTCGGATCCGGTCGGGCGGAGGCGCCCATTATCCGGTTACCATGGCCGGACGACAAATGCTCAGTCCCGCCCGCAACCGATCCGCAACCGCAAGCTGCTGGCCCGCCAGGCCAGTGCGACCAGCAGGATATGCAGCTGAATCAGCAGTGAAGCGGCCCATTCCAGGGTGTTCTGCAAGCGATCCCGGTCCAGCGGCAAACCGTAGTCGGTGGCCACGAACACCAGTCCCATGGCTAGTATACTCAGCGCCAGCAGCAACAGGCCGGGCACCAGCCAGCCCGGCCAGGGCACGGGGCCAGCGGCCGTCAGCGCGCGCAAGCGGCCGATCAGCAGCACCTGGGCAATGTAGGTGCAGCCGAAGAAGCCGTTGATACCATAGCGGCGCATCAGCTGATACATCGGTCCCTCGGTACCGAGAAAGGTCACATACAGGATCATGAACAGCATACCGAGCCAGCCGCTGAGCAGCATCCAGCGCGACCCCCGGTCGCCCAGCGCCAGCAGCCAGCGCTGGTTCAGCCACCAGTACAGCGCCAGCAGGGCCGTATACGGCAGTAGCGCGGCCTGGAACAGATGATTGGCCCAGCCGTGGCGCCCGGCCCGGCTGATCGAGGTACAGCCGTCCCAGTAGGGGTTGCAGAACGGCACATGGCCCTCGATGATCGAAATCGCGTACACCGTGTGCACGATCAGGATCGGCCACAGGGCCAGGAACAGGCCGAGGCTGGTCAGGACAGTCGGGGGCGGTTTGGAGCAGTAAGACATGTCGATAGAGGGTCTTGATTTCCTTCCAGGTATGGTCGATGGTTATGCGGTCCCGGTATTTTTGTCCAGGCGACTACTGAATCACCCATCGAGGTACTGAAAATGAACTGGCGTGACCACATCATCGTCGATCCGGACATCCTCATCGGCAAACCGGTCATCCAGGGTACCCGGATCTCGGTCGAGCTCATCCTTGAACGCTTGGCTGATGGCTGGAGTATCGACGATTTGCTGACCGCTTACCCTAGGCTGACCCCCGAAGATGTTCAAGCCGTTTTCGCATTCACTGCGGAATTGCTCAAGGAGGAAGACTTCGTGGCTCTGTCGGAGGTGTGATGGTGCGCGGTGCGCACCCTACGCAGCTATTGGTTATCCGCCAGATAGATATCAAACCGCGAGCTGCGGCCCGGTAGGGTCAGCGAGGGTTCCGGTCCTTCGATGGCCGGGGCCAGCCGATGGCGCTTGACCACCACCCGGCGGTGGGCGGTGGACAGGGCGATGGCCAGCAGTTCGGCGCTGTCGATATCGTCGCCGGCCACGGCGCGCAGTGCTCGCAGCTCCTTCTTGACCAGGGCCGTGTTGCCACGCGCGGGATACATGGGATCCAGGTAGACCACCTCGGGTCGCTGGTCGGGCGGTAGCTGGCCCAGGTAATCGCGGGCATCGACCTGGACCAGTTGCAGCCGCTGAGCCAGCCATGGGCCGGTATCCGGATCCTTGGCGGCGCGCTTCAGACCATCGCGCAGCAGCGCGGCGATCACCGGGGAGCGCTCCAGCATCACCACCCGGCAGCCCAGACTGGCCAGCACGAAACCGTCCTGGCCCAGACCGGCGCAGGCGTCGATCACGGTTGGTCGCTTCCCTTTTGCAAGGCCGACCGCGCGGGCGATGGGTTCGCTACGGATGCCGGCGGTCCGACGCCGGTAGCCGGGG
>CAYMHN010000047.1:0-5903 GCA_964390235.1 uncultured Candidatus Competibacteraceae bacterium | reverse complement strand
CAATGACCCGTCCGACGAGATCTGGACGGCCATCGACGATCCCACCAAGCACGTGGTCATCCAGACCGCTCCCAGCCCCCGTGCCGCCATCGGCGAGGAATTCGGCATGGACCGGTCCGTCCGGCCCGCTCATCCGCAGTTCGAGCCGTTGGGCGGTGCGCGTCAAGCGGATCGAGATCCGCGGATCATCGATGGCGGCCAGCGGCAGATCCAGCTCGCGTGCCAGGGCAGTGGCAGCCTCGGTCAGTTCGGGAATCGCGGCGCTGACCGCTATCGGCAACCGGGTCGGTGGCTGGTTCATGAATCGCGGAAACGAAAAAACCGCTCACCTGTACAGGTGAGCGGTCGGGTTACTGACCGCGAGCGGACTTAGCTCAGGCGGCTTTCTTGGCGGCTTCGGTCGCCTTGCTGGCGGCTTTCGGCACTACCTTGGAGATTTCCTTGACGTTGTCTTCGGCCAGCTTGGTGATCTCGTCCTTCATGCCGTTGCCCAGATCGACCAGGGCCTTGGTGTCGTCCAGCATTTTCTGGCGCAGCACGTTGGCGACTTCGACCTGCTTGCTCCAGAACGCTTGCAGGGTCTGCGGGCTGTTGACTTCGGCGGCGGCCTTGATCTGCTCCAGACCCAGATCGACATAGCTTTGCAGAGCGGTCATCTGGAAGCTGACCAGCTTTTCGAGATTGATGACGGCCAGTTTGTTGGCCTTGATCATCGGCTCGACCAGGTTCTCGGTGTTGGCAAAGGTCTTGCTGAACATTTCGTCGTACATAGTGGTGTCCTCAGAGCGAATTCGGTTAACAATCGGGTTGCTGCGGTGCATCATAACTCAACCATTGGTGCAGTGCAACATCTTTGTTAATTTTTTTTCACCCGCTCGGCAGGGAAATACCGGTGATCTTCTTGTACAGATTGACCGCGTAGCGATCGGTCATGCCGGATACGAAATCGGTGATGCCCAGCAGCCGCCGGTAGGGATCGGTGGCGGCTTGGCGCCCCGGACCGATGAACTGCTCCGGTACCAGATACAGCAACATGCGGCTGCGGGCCGGGGCCCGATCGGCGCGCTCGGCGACCTCCTCCAGCGCGCCGACAAAGGCATCCAGCAGACCGGCCAGTACCTGAAACCCGGCCGCACCGACCTCGACCACCGGTGGCGCCACATAGATCTTCTCCTCGGCCCGCTGGCGCAGAGTGCGCAGGTCCACGGCGCTGGGGGTCAGATCGAGTAATTCGCGGGTCAAGCCACCCGCGATGATGGTCGGTTCATGATGCAGAAACACCTCGCAAACCTGTTCGACCATGGCGCCTATGGCCTTGGCCCGCAGCAGCTCGATCCGCTGCTTGGGATCGTCGATGGCGGCCATCCGGTCGGTCAGGCCGGGTTCCGACGCCAGCGGCAGCAACAGGGCTTCCGCCTCCCGGAAATCGAGCTGCCGCAAGCGGAAGGCGTCCTCGATATCGACGATCCGGTAACAGATATCGTCGGCGGCCTCGACCAGATAGCTCAGCGGATGCCGGTGCCAGGCGTCGGTGGCGGCCGGTATCAGTCCAAGCTCGTCCGCCAGCTGGCTGAACAGTTCGCGCTCGGCCTGAAAGAAGCCGAACTTGCGAAACCCGATCCCCTCCGGACGCGGCGCCACCAAGCAGGCGGCGCATGGGTATTTGCTGAAGGCACCCAGGGTAGCGCAGGTCAGCTGCAAACCGCCGGGATTGGCCGGGCTCTGCAAGCGGGTCAGCAGGCGAAACCCCTGGGCGTTGCCCTCGAAGCGCAGCAGATCCTCGCGCTGCGCCTCGCTCAGACGGTCCAGCGCGGTCTGGCCGACGCGGGAATCGCAGAACCAGGACCGGATCGCATCCTCGCCGGCATGACCGAAGGGTGGATTGCCGATATCATGGGCCAGGCAAGCGGCGGCCACGATAGCGCCGAAATCCCGGGGATCGACCCCGCTCAGCCCATAATTCCGGATCAACTCGTCACCGACCCGAGTGCCCAGCGTGCGCCCGACGCAGGAGGCCTCCAGGCTATGGGTCAGCCGGGTACGCACATAGTCGCTCTGCGCCAGCGGGAACACCTGGGTCTTGTCCTGCAAGCGGCGGAAAGCCGAACTGAACACGATGCGGTCGAAATCCCGCTGGAAGTCGGTACGGGTGGCGTCGTCCCCCGCCGGAGCGGCACGACCCAGGCGGGTGCGGGAGAGTAAGCGGTTCCAGTCCATCGTCATTCTGCCTATCGGGTCGGGTTTGATCGAGCCCTGGCTTGATTGAACCCTGGCTTGAGGGTACTTTGACTATGATTATAGCCAACCGTGCCCTAGCGCCGGCAGCCTCCACCCCACAAGCGGCGAACCCCATGGAAAAAGTCTGGCTCAACAGCTACCCGGCCGGCGTACCGGCCACTATCGACACCACCCGCTACGCCTCGCTGCGCGATCTGCTGGAAAGCAGTTTCCAACAGTTCAGCGACCGCCCCGCCTATAGCAATCTCGGCCATACCCTGAGCTATGCCGAACTCGACCGCTACAGCCGGGCCTTCGCCGCCTATCTGCGGCAGCGGCTGGGCTTGGCCAAGGGCGAGCGGGTGGCGCTGATGATGCCCAATACCTTGCAGTATCCGGTCGCCCTGTTCGGGGTGCTGCGGGCCGGGCTGACCGCCGTCAATGTCAACCCGCTATACACACCGCGCGAGCTGGAACATCAGCTCAAGGACGCCGGCGTCGACACCATCGTGATCCTGGAGAACTTCGCCCATACCCTGGAGCAGGTACTGCCGCGCACCGCCGTCAAGCATGTCGTCATCACCCGGCTGGGCGATATGCTGCCGTGGCCCAAGAGCTGGCTGATCAATCTGACGGTCAAGTACCTCAAGCGCATGGTCCCCGGCTGGCGCATCCCGAATACCCTGGATCTGCGCCGGATGCTGGCCGAGGGTGCCAACCTGGACTTGGAGCGGGTCGAGTTGGGAGCGGACGATATCGCCTTTCTACAATACACCGGTGGCACCACCGGGCTGGCCAAGGGAGCGGTGCTGACCCATGGCAATGTCGTCGCCAATGTACTGCAAGTGGAAGCCTGGCTGCGGGGCGTGATCGAACCGGGCGCGGAAGTGATCATCACCGCGCTGCCGCTCTACCATATCTTCTCGCTGACCGCCAACTGCCTGACCTTTACCCTGCTGGGCGGCCACAACGTACTGATCACCAATCCGCGCGACATGCCCGGTTTCGTCAAGGAACTGCGACAGCATCGCTTCACCGTGTTCACCGGGGTCAACACCCTGTACAACGGGCTGCTCAACACCCCCGGCTTCGAGCAGCTGGACTTCAGCCACATGAAGGCCGCGATCTCGGGCGGCATGGCCTTGCAACGCGCGGTGGCCGAGCGCTGGCAACAGCTGACCGGCAAGCCGCTGCTGGAGGGTTACGGCTTGACCGAGACCTCGCCCGTGGTCTGCGTCAATCCGCTCGATCTGCCGGCCTACAATGCCAGCATCGGCCTGCCCCTGCCCTCCACCGAGATCGGTCTGTGCGATTCGGAGGGTCGTCAACTGGCGCTGAGCGAAACCGGCGAGCTGTGCGTACGTGGCCCCCAGGTGATGCGCGGCTACTGGCAGCGCCCGGGCGAGACGGCCGAAGTGCTGGATGCCGATGGCTGGCTGCATACCGGAGACATCGCCACGGTGGACGAGAATGGCTTCGTGCGCATCGTCGATCGCAAGAAGGACATGATTCTGGTATCCGGCTTCAATGTCTATCCCAACGAAGTCGAGGACGTGCTGGCCCTGCACCCCAAGGTGCTGGAAGCAGCCGCCATCGGTGTGCCGGACCCCCGCAGCGGCGAGGCGATCAAGGTCTTTATTGTGGCGCGCGAGGGCGATCTCGATGGGGACGACATCATCCGCCATTGCCGCGAGCAGCTGACCGCGTATAAAGTGCCACGACTGGTCGAGTTTCGTCAGGAACTGCCCAAGACCAATGTCGGCAAGATCCTGCGTCGCGCCCTGCGCGATCAGGAGCTGGCGAAGTCGGATTAGCCCCATGACACTGAACCGTTCATCCGGCCTTGCCGGACTACCCCGGGAGGATTTGCCTTGAGACCCTTACTGATTACCGCACCGATCCTGCTGCTCGGTCTGAGCCTGGGGCAATCCGCGCTGGCCGCCGAGCCTTGCCCCTGGGAAGGCACCGAGCACAGCGCGGTCTGTGGGCAATGGGAAGCACTGGCGGGTCGGCTGGAAGCCGCCGAGACCCGCGCCCGCAACGCCGAGCAGAGCTTGCAGGCCTTGCAGGACGCCATGACCGCCATGGAGCAGACCCTGGAGGCCCTGGTCGGTGAGTCCGCGCCAGCCATGCCAGAGGTCGAATCCGACGGCATGCGCGCGCGCATCGATGCCGCTCTGGCCGAGTTGGACAATCTGATCGCGGATCCCCTGCGCCTGAGCGTGGATCGCGAGTACACACTGAGCCGGGATGGCGAGCGTTATCAGGCCAGGTTCCCCCGGGCCGCCCTGCACCTGGATGAAGTGGTGATCGATCTCAGTCCCCTGGAGTTGACGATCACCCCGCTGGACGATGCGCGCATCGCAATCGACATGCGGATTCCCGGCATGATTCCGGTTCGCGAGGACGCCACCACCCTGGCCAAGCTCAATCTGGGCGGACAAACCCTGACCGGTGTCTGGTCGGATAGCCTGGAGAGCTTCACCAACCTTGAACTCGACCTGCGGGATCTATCCCTGTCGGTCGCCGATGTGCCTCTGACCTTCTCCCTGAGTCGCATCGCCAGCCAACAGACGCTGCTGGTTGACGATACCGACAGTTGGCAGCAGCGCCAAACCTTCAACCTCGCCGATCTGCGCATGGTCGTCGAAGGCAGCGGGATCAGCCTGACCGGGCTGGATGGCGAGTTGGAAATCAACGGTCAGCGCTTTCGGCAACTGCGCGAACTGACCCGCGAGTTGCAGCAGCTGAACGAAACGTCACTGGAAACCATGGGTGAACCGCCGATCGAGCTGTTCCGCAAACTGACCCCCTTGTTCACCTCCATCGACCACTATCGGTTCCAGATGACGGGCAACGCGCTGACCGTCCATGAGGGGGGACAAACCATGGGTCAGCTGGAGCGTATGACTCTGGGTTCCCGGCTGGACAGCATGGCCAGCGGCAGCCGGATCGACCTGAGCTTCGACCTGCACGGCCTGGAGACCGCGATGGCGCCACTGCCACCCGGCCTGATGCCCGACCGGGCCAGACTGGAGATCATCCTGGACCATATTCCGCCGCGCCTGGTCGAGCAGCTGGTAGACACCGCCGAACAGTCGGCCGAGCTGGATGCCGAGCAGCAGGAGGTGTTCTGGCAGCAACAGCTGCTCGGCCTGCTGATGAACAGCGGCCTGGAACTGCGCATCAGCGACAGCTATATCGCTGGTTCGGAAGCCCGCACCGACCTGAACCTGCGCGCGGCCGTCGATCCGGATTCCATCCTGTTGGGCAGCGGGGAACTGCTGCTGCGCATCGTCGGCCTGGAGCAGTTGATTGCCGGCATCAGCGGTCAGGAGAATCCGGCGGCAGCCGGCCTGACCATGCTGATGGCGTTCTCCAACCGGATCGAGGAGAACGGCCGGATGGTCGATGTATTCGATCTGAAGTTCACCCCGGACGGCAAGCTGATGCTGAACAACAAGGATGTCTCGGCGATGTTCATGCCGTAGGGTGTGCACCGCGCACCGATCCTTATGGTGCGCGGTGCGCACCCTACTGGACTCTCACATCAGGGTTGCAGCTGGGTGCGCATGCTGTCCAGCTGCCCCCGCAGCTGCTGCAAATCCCGGTTGATTTCGTCCAGGGTTTGGCGCGCGCTGCGGTAATCGCCGATCAGCTCGCTCTGGCGCAGCCGCTCGGCGGCG
>CAYMHN010000046.1:0-11848 GCA_964390235.1 uncultured Candidatus Competibacteraceae bacterium | reverse complement strand
CAGATGAAGGTCAGGTGTTCGGTACGGGCCACATCGCTGGGGTCGGAGCGATGCAGATAGCAGTCGGGGTGGGTGTCCGGATTCAGCGCATGCAGTTCGCCACTGCCCAGCATGCGGTCGATCAGGGTCCGGTATTCCTGCTCCGAACCGTCGCACCAGTGGATTCGTTCAGGCTGCGTATGAGCGGCGACAGTGTCAACCCAGTCGCGCAGGGCTTGGTGAGTGGTGGTCATTACTCTGGTCTGTCCTAAATGGCCTCACGAAATGCGAGGCCGGTCCAGACTACGCCCCGCGCCGGCATGATAACGACTGGCATGTGGTTTGACCAGTCGTGCGGAAATCCCCCCTGCCCCCCTTTTTTCAAAGGGGGGCAGGGGGGATTTCCCGACAGTCTACTCCGCGGCCGGCAGGGTCAGGGCCAGGAACAGCGAACCCTCGCCGCGCTGGACCAGCATGGGCAAGGGTCTGCCGCTGGGCAGATCGGCGAGCATGGCCTCGAAACCCGCCAGGTCATCGACGGACTGATTGTTCAGCCGCAGGATGATGTCGCCGACCTCGATGCCGGCATCGGCCGCCGGACCGGGACGCACCTCCTGGACCAGAACGCCGCTGTCGCTCTGTTCCGGATCGGGCGCGCCGACCGTGATTTCCAGGCGGTTACTCGCCGCTGGCGCGGGTTCGGGTTGCGGTGGGCTGGCGGCCAGGGCGCCTGGATCGTCCGGCAGTCGCTCGATGGTGACCTCGAGGGTCTGTTCACGGCCGTCGCGGAATACCAGGACCTCGGCGCTGCGGCTGGGTCGCACCAGGCCGACCAGGGGTGGCAGGCCGCTGGAAGTGGCGATTTCCTCGGCATTGAATTCGAGGATCACGTCACCCACCTGGAAGCCGGCCTTGGCCGCCGGACTATTGGGCACGACCTGGCTGACCAGCGCGCCGCGGGGACGGTCGAGGCCGAAGGATTCGGCCAGTTCGGCGGAGACTTCCTGGATCAGCACGCCCAGCCAGCCCCGGTCGACCTGCCCGGTGTCGCGCAACTGATCGGCCACATCCATGGCCACATCGATGGGCACCGCGAAGGACAGCCCCTGATAGCCGCCGGTACGGCTGTAGATCTGCGAATTGATGCCGATCACCTCGCCGTCCAGATTGAACAGCGGGCCACCGGAATTGCCCGGATTGACCGCTGCGTCGGTCTGGATGTAGGGCACGTAATTGCCGCTGGGCAGGCTGCGGCCGAGACCGCTGATGATGCCCTGGGTGGCCGTGTAGTTGAAGCCGAACGGCGAACCTATGGCCAGCACCCACTGGCCGACCCGGAGCGTGCTGGTATCGGCGATGGAGACACTGGGCAGACCCTCGGCATCGATCTTGAGCAAGGCCACGTCGGTGCGGGGGTCGGCGCCGATGACCGTGGCCCGGTACTCGGTCCGGTTGCTGAGCGTGACGGTGATTTCATCGCTGCCATCGACCACATGGGCGTTGGTCAGGAGATAGCCGTCCGCCGAGATGATGAAGCCGGAACCCACGGCACCCGGGCGGCGGCGGGGCGGCGGCCGTTGCTGTTCCTCGAAGAAGCGCCGGAAGTATTCATAAAAGGGGCTGTCCTCGGGGATCGGCAGATCGTCCGGCAAGGCCCTGCTGCCGCCACGCTGACTGGCGGTGCCGCTGATGCTGACCACGGCTTCCCGGTTCTGCTCGACCAGGGTGACGAAATCCGGGTACTCGACCGCGGTCGCCGGTGAACTCACCAGGGTGAACCAGAGTATTGTCAGTAGGGCAAACCGCGCGCCTGTTGGAATCATGATGCTATGTCTCATTCGTAGGTGGTATGACTGGATGCCGCTTCGGAATCGATGTGCAAGACGGGAAGTGTTACGGGGTGCAGACCGCGTTCCATGGAATTGGTTCTTAACGTTCAATGCGGAACAGCAGATCGACGCTGTTGCTGACGGCCGTGGTGGACGACTCCAGCACGATGTTGCGGGTCAGATCGTAGCGTACTTTGAAGGTATTGAGCGCGTCGAACAGGCCGATCCCGTAGCTGACGTACAGATTGGGCGCCAGATAGCGGCCGATCTGCACCTCGGTGTCTTCCGGGGTGGCACCGCCGGTGAAGCGCACATCCAAGCCCAGCGCATCCGCAATGTCGCGGGTCAGAAAACCCCCTCCCCGGGCGCCGAGCGCGGATGCCGCCTGGAGCAGCAAGGCGTTCTCGGCGGCGCTTCCGCCGGGGCCACGACCGAATACCAGATAGGACACGAGGCTGCTATTGGCCATGGTGGGGGTGGAAAACAGGTTCAGCTCGGGCTGACGCAGACTGCCAGTGACCTGGGCGCCCACCACGACCTCGTCGCGGTCGAAACGCCGGGTCACGCGCAGATCGAGACCGGGATTGTCCACCGGGCCACCGGAAAACAGCAGGCGACCGCGTTCGATCGCCAGACTCTGCCCGAAAATCGTGTAATCGCCCGCCACCACCTCGACCGTGCCCGATGCCCGGGGCGCCAGCTGCGGCGCCTGCTCGATCAGCAGGCTGCCACGCAGCTGGCCGCTAAAGCCCGGGGTTTCGATCCACACCTGGTCGCCGAGAATGACGCGCAATCGGGCATTGACCTGGCGGGTGACGGGTGGCGGAGGCGGGGCTTGATCGCCGTAGCGGATGATGACCACATCGGGGGATGAAGTGACCCGGCCGGCCTGGCCGGGAGGGGGCCTGATATCGGCCATCGGTATGGTGACCTCCCCGACCAGTTCCACGCTGTCGGTGGTCACGATCAGTTCCAGATCGGGGCTGATCAGGACTCGGGAAAACGTGTCCAGCGCCTCGAAGTCCTGGCCGGATACCGTTAGCGTCAGCTGCTGGTCGCCCAGCCGGTAGTTTCCGTCCAGTCTCAGTTCGCCCGGCTCCGAGCGGGCGCTACCGACAAACCGTAGAGTGCCGGGCTCGGGTCCGTCGATGGTCAGCTGGATGGCTGTGATCCGGGTGCCGGTATCGGGGAGGGTAACCGCGCCATCGCTGAACCGCATCTGGCCTTGCACATCGGCCGAGGTCAATGGTCCACTCAGCCGCAGATCGGCTTCCAGTCGACCCTCGATCTGTTGCAGCTGGGGTACCAGTTCCGACACGATATCGAACTGGTCGGCCTGCATCCGCAAGCGGCCATCCAGGCTGGGCTGAGCGAACAGCTCCGCCAGGGCCAGGTCGAGGGTGATCTGGCCCAGCCGGCCCAGATCCAGGCGTAGATCGCTCTGGATCCGGTCATTGTCCAGGGTTGCGTTGAGCTGGCTGGAACCCAGGGACAGCTCGACCGGATTGCCCTGGCTGAGCAGATTGATCGACCCCGGCCGCAGCACCAACTGCAACTGGCCGGAGGGACGGCCGGCGGGATCCATGCTCGCCTGGAGTTGGCCGGACAGCGCGGTGTCGATGGTGGTGCCCTCGGGCAGCAGATCGCGGAAGCGGTCGAAGGTGAACTCGCTCAGTTCCAACTGCAAGGCCACGCCTTCCGCGCCACTCCAGTCGGCTTGCAGGCACAGCCGGCTGGGCGGGCTGTGCAGACAGGTCGGCGCCAGATTGGCCTGACCGGGACCGGCCCGCAACGGGCTTGGTTGGGCCAGTTGCCAGTCGCCGGCCGGGGTGGCGCGGGCCTGCAAGCGGGTCAGCTGACCATCCCAGCGTTCAGCGCCCAGACCGCCGGCCAGGGCCAGTTCGAACTCCCCTGGATCGCCATCGATGCGCAGCTGGAGTTGATGCGCCTCCGGTGTGCCGCTGCCGTCGATTCGCAGCAGACTCCAGTCCTGCCCACCCAGATGCAAGTCCTGGCCGCGCAGTTCGAGCCGGGAGGTACTGCCGCCGCTCAGGTCGACACGGGCATTGCCGGTCAGGCGTTCGATCCGGTTGTCAGTCAGATCGAACTCGGCCAGTTCGAGGTCCAGACTGGCCAAGGGCTGGATGCGCGACCCCTCGATCCTGCCGCTGGCCCGCACCTGACCGGCGGCCTCGGGCAGCAGGCCGCGCAGATCGGGAATGGTCAGCTGCCAGTCCATGGCCCAGTTGTCGGTCAAGGTGCCGCTGGCGGCAAGCCGAGCCTGAGCCGCGCGCAGGCTTAGCGTCTCCAGGATCAAATCCTCGCCCGCCACGCTGAGCCGGGTTTCACCCTCGATTGGCAGACCCGCCAGCTCGCCGGCAAGCTCGCTGAGTTGCACGCTGACGTCCGGTCGTCCGTCGACCAGCAAGCCGTCGCTGCGCAACACGAAACCCAGCCGTCCCGGCAGTTCCGGCCACTGCACGGCCGGATTCAGCTGCCGGCCATGCAGTTCCACCTGCCATTCGATGACCGGTGTCCAGGCGGCGCTGACCGTGCCGGCCAGTTCCCCGTCCAGGGTCTGTCCGACGATTTCCAGCCGGTGCAGGGCATCGGTCGAGCCCTGGCCCTCCAGCCGCCAGTCACCTTGCGGGATCGCGGCGCCATCGACGCTGGCTTCCAGCAGGAAGCGGTAATCGCTGAGCTTGCCGCTGGTGCTGAAGGAACCGGACTCGCTGTGGTACTCGGGTTCGCCGCGCAATGGCCAGCGCAAATCGCGCCACTGGCCTTGCGCGCTGAATTCCAGTTCGGCCAGGGTCAGCTCGCCGCTGGCGTCCAGACTCAGGGGCGAGTCGCCACGCTCGCGCAGGCTTAGTGTCTCCAGCCAGAGTTGCTGCTCGTTGCCGCGCGCCCTGATCCGGATATCGAGTTCGCTCAGCAGGACGCCGCTGATCAGGGCGTCGAGCTCGGCCCGGTAGTCCTGCAAGCTGCCATCGAGCTGAAACCGCCCCTCGGGACTGGCGAATTCAGCGGGTCCGGTCGGTGGCCAGGCCAGTTGTTGCCACTCGCCTTGCGCCGCCACCGTCTGCCGTTCGAGGTCGATATCGGCGCTGGCGTTCAGATTGAGCGGACTGTCGCGGGCGCTGAGCAGCAACTCGTGCAGCCGCAGCAAGGTGGGCGAGCCGCTCAGATCCAGCCGCGCGGTGACCGGACCCAGTTGCGCAACCTCGCTATCCAGTGCGGCTTGCAGGGAAAACGCCGCCAGGTCGCCCCGACTGCTCAGTTCGGCCTGTAGCGGACTGCCCGCCAGTTCCGGACTGAACAGGCCGAGATCGTCGATGCTGGCCAGCAGTTCGAGTTCCCACCGGGGTTCGGCCAGTGCCTGGCTGATGCTTGCGTCGAGTTGCGCCCGGGCAAAACCGTCGAGCCGATGGCCGAGGGTCAGGGTATCCCCCAGGGCGCCGCTCAGTTTCCCGCTACCCCGCAGTTCGCCATAAGGGGATAGCTGCAACGCCCAGTCCAGGTTCAGGACCAAGGGGTAATCGCCGACCGGGTTCAGCTCGCCGGTCAGCGTCAATCGGCCCTGAGGCGCCTCGGCGGAGAGGGTTTCCAGATGCAGCAGACCCTGCTCATCGGTACGGGCAACGAGCAGCGCGTGTTCGATCAGGAGCGGCTCCGCGGCATCCGGGAGCAGGATACGGACATCACGCAGACGTATCTCGTCCAGATCCAGCGCGAGCGGCAGGCTGATATCAGGCAGGGTAAGCGGCTCGGCGGGCTCCTCGGGTGGGGCTTGACCCGGCGGCAAGCGCAACGCGACGCCTTCTAGCAGTAGTTGGCGCACATGCAGTCGGCGACTCAGCAGTTCTCCCGGTCGCCAGTCGAAACGCAAGCGCGCCAGTTGCAGTTCCAGCTCGCCGGCCCTGAGGTGCAGATCCTCGACGACCAGTTCGCCGCGCAAGCTGCCGCTTAGTTCACGGTAGTCCAGCTCCAGCGGCAGCAGCCGAGGGGCTAGCGCCAGCGCCTGCTTGAGCCCGGTTTCGGTGAACAGCACCAACCCCGCCAGCGTCAGGCTCAGCACCAGCAACACCAGCAACAGCTTGATCAGACGGAAAATAAGACGCACGATTTATAGCTCGGGACCGATGCTGAAATGGATACGGATGGTATCGCCAGGCTTATCGAAGCCATGGGCCAGATCCAGACGGACCGGACCGACCGGCGTTTGCCAGCGTACCCCGAAGCCCGCTCCGATCTTGAAGTCCGGGGTATTGTCAAAGGCATCCCCGGCATCGACGAAAGCCGCCACGCTCCAATTGTCCCGCAAGCGGTAGTCGTATTCCAGACTGCCCACCAGCAGATGCTTGCCACCGACGACATTGTCCTGGTCGTCGCGTGGGCCGATGCTGTCCAGGGCATAGCCACGGACGCTGTTGTCCCCGCCGGTATAGAAACGCAAGGAGGATGGAAAATCCGGAAAGTCGCTGTCCTCGATCACCGTGGTGCCGGCCCGGGTGCGCAGCAACAGCCGGTTGTCCGGGTTGAAGGCATGAATCCAGCTGAACTGAACACCCGGCTGGATGAATGACAGGCTGGAGAACAGAGGCTCGGCGGCCGCCCGGGCTTCCAGGGTCAGGGACCAGCCCCGGGTCACCCGCAAGCGATCGTCGGCTTGCACCCGACTCCAGCGCGCGCCGGGCATCAGCAGGTGGGAGGTGGTGCTGTCCGTGCCGATCTCGAAGCGCTCCCACAGATATCCCAGTCCGTACAACTTGGTCCAGTGGCCGTCCTGGAACTGCCGGGCAAAGCCGCCGGTGATGTTGATGAACTCCCTGGAGTCGGAGTTCTCGTCGTTGATGGTGAGCTGCAGCGTGTCCCGGTCGGTCCGGGGGTCGTCGCCCGGCATCACATAGGCGGCGCCCAAGCTGCTGCGGATCTCGGATACAAAGGCCTGCGCCTGCAGCGAATGACCGAACCGATTGACCCAGCGCCGTTCCAGGCCGACCCGGGCACGCGGCCCGGTATCGGTGGCATAGCCCAGGCCGAAAGTGTACAGGCTACGCTTGCGCATGGTCAGCTCGACGGTCACCGGGATGACCCGGTCCTCGGCGGCGGTGGGGGACGCGTCGATGATGACCTGATCGAAGAACTCGCTGTTCAGCAGCCCGGACTGCATGGCCAGCAGATCGGCGGCATCGTAGGGGTCGCCGGCTTGAAACCGGACATAGCGATCCAGCAGGTCGGGAGTCACCGCGGCGTTGACGAAGGCGACCTCACCGAAACGGTAGCGCTCGCCGGTGTCGTAGTGCAGAATCACTCGCGCCTCGTCGTTCTCCAGGTCCACCAGCAGCCGGCTGACCAGCAGCCGGCCCTCGAAAAAACCGCGTTCGGTTGCGGTACTCTGCAAGGCTGTCTTGAGCTGCTCGAACTCGCGCTGGTCCAGTTGCCGGCCGACCGCCAGCGGAGTATCGGCGATCAGGCGCTGGAAGGCCGGATCATCCCGGCCCGCCCCCCGCAGCTGCAAATCCAGTGCCGCGATCAGCATGGCAGGTCCCGGATCGATGCGATAATTCGCCTCCCAGCCGGTCTCGGTTTCGGTCAGGCTGGCGTCGATCTCCGGACTGAAGTAACCAAAGGGCTCCAGCGCCTCGCGGATCTCGCGCTGCGCCTGATTGTGCAACCAGTGCAGCCGTCGTTCGCCTGGCAGGGCTTGATCACTCTGCTTCAGTTGGTGGATTTGCAGAAAAGCCTGGACATTGGCCAGCAGTTCGCCTTCAACGCCGGAAATGATGACCTCCAAACCCGGTTCCTCCGCCCCGACCGGTTGGTCCAGGCAGAGCAGCATCACGAGCAGTCCTATCAGCCACTGACCGCCGCCCCACCGCCGAGCCGATGCGGGTGCTGTCTTCAATTCTCTGGGGGTTGGGGCATAGTCATGACCCGGAGTATACCAAGACCTTCCGGGTCTGATTATCGCTGTCCAACGATTTGCCGTTTGGTCGCGCCGCGAAACTTCTTTAGAATGCGGGGTCAAGTATTTGCAATGACAAGGTTGATCTGCAGGCAATGGCCAACACGGCTGGCGGTTCCCGCTCCAAAACTTCCCGGCGCGTGACGAGCAAGCGCAAATCCGCACCCCGACTGCGTTCGAGCCTGTTCGGCGGCGGACTGCTGGGTTTGTTGCTGCTGCTGTTCATCGGCAGCGCGCTGGTCGGTGGGCTGGCCTTGAGCGCCTATATGGTCGATATGAACGAGACCATACAGACCAAGTTCGCCGGCAAGCGCTGGTCCTTGCCGGCCCGGGTCTACGCCCGACCCCTGCAGCTGTTCGAAGGCGGACGACTGAGCGCCGCCCAGTTCGCCGCCGAACTCGAACTACTGCCCTACCATGAGATGGATCGACCCAATCGCCCCGGCACCTACCGCCGCGACGGCGAGACCTTCGAGCTGCATACCCGCCAGTTCGATTTCTGGGACGGCCCCGAGCCGGTGCGGCAAGTGCGTCTGACCTTCTCCGGCGATCATCTGCAATCCATGGAGAGTCTGGACGATGAACCCGATCCGGCGCTATTCCGACTGGAGCCGCTGGAAATCGCCGGCATCTATCCCGCCCATGGCGAGGATCGGGTCCTGGTCCGCTACGAAGACCTGCCTCCGGTCCTGATCGATACCCTGATCGCGGTCGAAGACCGGTCCTTCTACGAGCATATCGGGCTGGATTTCAAGGGCATCAGCCGGGCGGCACTGACCAATCTGCGCGCCGGACGCACGGTGCAGGGCGGCAGCACGCTGACCCAGCAGCTGGTCAAGAACTTCTTTCTCACCAATGAACGCACCCTGGAGCGCAAGATCAACGAGGCGCTGATGGCCTTGCTGGTCGAATGGCATTACGACAAGCGCGAAATTCTTGAAGCCTATGGTAACGAGATCTATCTCGGCCAGGACGGCAGCCGCGCGGTGCACGGTTTCGGTCTGGCCAGCCGGTTCTATTTCAACCGCACGCTGAATGAACTCGATCTGCATCACGTCGCGCTGCTGGTGGCACTGATCCGGGCACCCTCCCATTACAATCCGCGCCGTTTTCCGGAGCGGGCCAGGGAGCGTCGGGCGGTGGTGCTGGACATCATGGTGGAGCAGAATCTGATCAGTCGCGACAATGCCGATATCGCCAACAGCATGCCGCTGGACGTGACCGAGCGGGTACCGAGCGGACGCAGCCGGTTTCCGGGATTCATCGACCTGGTGCGCCGTCAGTTGCAACAGTTTTACCGCGAGGACGATCTGACCTCGGAAGGCCTCAAGGTATTCACCACCCTCGATCCGCAGATGCAAGCGAGCTCCGAACAGGCGCTGGCCGCCAAGCTGCCGGAACTCGATGGCCGGGCCAGATTGGCCGCGGGTCTGCTGGAGACCGCGGCGGTGGTGGTGGATACCCAGACCGGCGAGGTACGGGCGTTGGTGGCCGGGCGCGACCCCCGTATCGAGGGTTTCAATCGGGCGCTGGACGCGCAACGGCCAGCGGGCTCGCTGCTCAAACCGGCGGTTTACCTGACCGCGCTGGAGTTTCCGGCCAGCTACACCCTGGCCACCTTGCTGAACGACGACAAGCTGGTCTACCGTTCCGGCACCGGACAAGTCTGGGAGCCCAGCAACTACGACAAGCGCTATCATGGCCAGGTCATGCTCCAGGATGCGCTGGCCCGCTCCTACAATATCGCGACCGCCCGCCTGGGTCTGGACCTGGACGTGCGTCGGGTCGTCCAGACCCTGCAACGGCTGGGTCTGGACCGATCTGTGCCGCCTTTTCCATCCTTGTTGCTGGGGGCGGTCGATCTCTCGCCCTATGAGATCGCGCAGGTCTATTCGACCATGGCCAGCGGCGGCTACCGACTGCCGCTGCGAGCCATCACCGAGGTGACGGCGGCGGACGGCCAGCCCTTGCCGCGGTTGTACTCGCTGAGCCTGGAAAAGGCCATCGAGCCCGAGCCGGCTTACCTGATCGGCCGGGCCATGCAGCGGGTCGTGGAAGCCGGCACGGGCAGAGCCATCCATCAGGCGCTGCCGGGTATCGGCATCGCCGGCAAGACCGGTACCACGGACGACTATCGCGACAGCTGGTTCGCCGGCTACAGCGGCAATCTGCTGGGGGTGGTCTGGGTCGGACAGGATAATAATCAACCGATCAATCTGAGCGGTTCCAACGGGGCCTTGCCGCTATGGCTGGACGTGATGCGGCAACTGCCCTTGGAACCGCTGGATCTCAGCCGCCCGTCCGGGGTGGAACAGGTGCTGATCGATCCCGGCAGTGGGCACCTTGCCGATAATAACTGCGGTAATGCGCAGTGGGTGCCGTTCATGCAGGGTTCGGCGCCGCTGGACTGGGCACCCTGTAGCGGCCGCTATGTCAGTCAACGAGACCCGTACAACAGCGAGCAGTCGGATCCCATGGGCACGTTCTTCAGAAGGTTGTTGCAATGAATAAACGGTTTGTCAAACTAAGCGGTTCCGGTCTGCTGCTGCTCTGGCTGGCCGGCTGTGCCGCGCCCAGCCCTTATGGGGGTGCGCCGGTCGTGGATCGCAGCGTCTATCGGCAGCCCCCCCAGCAGGCTCCCGCGCCGGTGCAGCCGCTGCCGCCGGCGGTGCAGGTGACGCCGCTGGAACCGCCGACGCCCTTGACACCCCAGGTCATCGATCAGCCCCTGGCCGCGATCGAGCCGGTACCCGTGCCGGCCGAACCCGCTCCCCGACCCGCGCCGGTGGCACCCGAGCCCGAGGAGAGCCGGGCGGTGGCGTCCTTGCTCGACAGCGCGGCCAACCACGTGGTCAATAACGAACTCGATCAGGCGGCGTCCGCGCTGGAGCGAGCCTTGCGGATCGAACCGCGCAACGCGACCATCTGGCACGATCTCGGGCAGGTACGGTTGCATCAGCGGTCCTATGATCAGGCCGAGACCATGTTCGAGAAATCCAACAGCCTGGCCGGCGGCAACCGGGCGTTGCAGGCACGCAACTGGCGCATGATCGCCGCCTCCCGCCGGGCGGGAGGCAATGCCATGGGCGCCGATGCCGCCGAAGCCCAGGCGATTACCCTGGAGCGCTGAGCCGCGGCGAGATGCCGCATGGACGTCGTCGCGTTGCTGGGCGCCGAAGGGCCGCTGGCCAGAAACCTGCCCGGATTCGCTCCACGTCCGCAGCAGCAGCAGCTGGCGGTGGCGGTCGCCCGCGCCCTGGCTCAAACCGGCGTGCTGGTGGCCGAAGCCGGTACCGGTACCGGCAAGACTTTCGCCTATCTGGCACCGGTGCTGCTGTGCGGACTGAAAGTCATCATTTCCACCGGAACGCGCAATCTGCAGGACCAGTTGTACCACAAGGACCTACCTCTGATGCGTGATGCCCTGGGCCTGCCTTTGCGCATCGGTCTGCTCAAGGGACGGGGCAATTATCTGTGCCGCTATCGCTTGCAGCAGACCCTGGACAGCGGTCGTCTGAGTCGGGAGCAGACGGTTATGCTGGGCCATGTCCAGGATTGGTCACGGCGCACCCGTAGCGGTGATATCAGCGAGGTTACCGAAGTTGCGGAAGACGCGCCCCTGTGGCCGAGAGTCACCTCCACCGTGGATAACTGCCTGGGCCAGAACTGCCCGCAGTTACAGGACTGTCATGTGATCAAGGCCCGTCGTGAAGCCCAGGAAACCGATGTCCTGGTGGTCAACCACCACCTGCTGTGCGCCGATTTGAGCTTGCGCGAGGAGGGTTTCGGCGAGGTTCTGCCCGCCGCCGATGCCTTCGTGATCGACGAGGCCCACCAGCTTCCCGAGGTGGCCGGGGTATTCTTCGGCTTGTCCCTGAGCAGCAATCAGCTACAGGAGTTGGTGCGCGACTGCATCGCCGAGCAACAGCGTGAGGCGCCGGATTTCACCGACCTCGGCCGCACGGAGGTAGGCGGCGAGGTCATCGTCGGAAAGCACTACGGCCCTGGTCACACCGGTGGCGACATCGTCGTCTTCTTCAATCGGAAGAGCGTCGTGTAGGGAAAGAGTGTA
>CAYMHN010000045.1:4016-11868 GCA_964390235.1 uncultured Candidatus Competibacteraceae bacterium | reverse complement strand
GACACCGGCGCCTCGATCCGGCGCTGGTAGTCCTGGACGAAGTCGACCACCTCGCGCACGGTCATGAAGCCGTCGGCATCGTTGCCGTCGTAGCCGTGACCGGGAAGCTGGCACATCCAGTTGGGCGTCAGCAGGCGCAGCGAGTCCCATCGCTCGGTGCGCCACGAGTTGGCCACCTCACCGCGCTCGAGCACCACGTGGTCGATCGAGCGCTCGCTGAGGCACCGGCTCATGGCAAGGCCTGCCTGACCGCCACCGATGATGACGACGGTGGTATGCATGGGGCTCGCTTCCTTACGGCTGCCGCGTGGCTCAGTTGACCTCGACCGTGACGTTGGTCGGGTTGGTAACGATGTCGAAGACCGCCGAGCGCTTCTGCGACTGCGCTACCAGAGCCTTGATCTCGTCCTCGGTCGCATCGGCGTCGATGTCGAAACGCACCTTGATGCCATCAAAACCGTTGCGAACGTCGCTGTCGATACCGAGGATGCCTTGCAGGTCCATGCTGCCCTCGAGGGTCGCCGCAACCGAGTTCAGTTGGATGCCTCGCATCTGCGCCACCGACGCGACGCCGGCCGTCAGGCAGCTGGCGAGACCCGCGAGCACCAGTTCGACCGGCGTGGCACCGTTGTCCTCGGAGGCGAAGATCTCCGGATGGTCGGCATCGAATTTGAATTCCGTCTTGTGGCTCTGCTCCGCGCCGAGACCGAAGAATCCCTTCACGGTCGACTGGCTGTGAGTGCCGTTGATCCATTTGCAGGTCGCCCGCCAGTTGAACCGGGCAGCCTCCGGGGCCTGGCTCAGCGCCTCGCGAGCGCCGATCAGCGCCTCCACGTTCACGCCGTTGTCGACTTTCTTCTCAGCAGCTATTGCAGTCATTGCTAACTCCTTCGGTTATGTGATGTTGCCAGAGAGCACGTTTCGTACGGGGCACTACTGTGGCGGCGGCGCGTTTCTGGAAGGTGTCGGTGAGTGCGGGAAATTGTTTCGATTGTTACCGCCAGCCGCAAACCGTTGCTCCACCCAACGGAATACCGTGATGATAAACTCTTCCAGCGGCATGGCGGTCGCCTAGAGGCTATGATGAAAGGCCGGAGGTCGATAAAGTACGCTTGCTGAACTCCGGGAGATTTTCGTTCGATGTGGACAGAGACCTGAAGATGCACAGAATTGCGCTGCTGCTCGCAGTCCTGCTGCTGTCCATCCTCACGCCGGATGGCAGGGCCGAGAGACTCATCGTCCCCATGGACCCCTACCCGCCGTGGAAATTCGTCGACACGCAACGCTGGGACGTCGATCCGACCGGCATCGACAATCGTCTGATCGAGGCCCTGCTGTCGGCCTATAATCAAAAGTTCGACGCGGAACTCGAAACCGAGTACCGGGGTTATCCCTGGAGACGCTGTCTGGAAATGATGAACAGCGGTCAGGCCGATCTCATCAGCGGGATTCTGAAGCGGCCCGAGCGCGAGGATTACCTGATCTTCATCGAACCGCCCTACAAGACCCGCTCGGCGAAGGTCTTCTACGTGCGCAAGGGCGACGGGGAGCGCATCCGGCGCTACGAGGATCTCCATGATCTCAAGATCGGCGTGCAGGCCGGGGTGAGCTACTTCGAGCCGTTCGACACCGACCCCGAGGTTCACAAGGAAGAAGCCGGGGACGATCTTTCCAACCTCAGAAAGCTGGTCCACGGCAGAATCGACGCCGTGATCAGCACCGAAACCCAGGCCGATTATCTGATTGCCGTCGAAGGTCTGGGCGACAGTATCGAAAAAGCGCAGTACCGCTACGACTACGAGTTGCCGGTGTACTTCGCGCTGTCCAGACAATCACCCCACGCGGACAAGGCGGCACGATTCTCGGACATCGTCACCGAATTGGTCGAACAGGACGTGTTCGAGACCCTCATCGGGGACTATTTTCGAACTCTGGAGCGGTAGCATCGGTTCCGGTAGAGCGCAGCATCGCCGCCGTCAAGCGCCGGATTTCGTCGGGAACGAAGGGTTTTTCGATGTACGGCCGCCCGCAGGTTTCGAGAAACCGTTCCGCCCCCTCGCTCAGGCTGTCGCCGGTGATGAAGATCATCCGCGCGGCCAGCTCCGGCCGGCGCTCTTCCAGTTCGGCGTAAAGACCGGGACCGTCCAGGTCGGGCATGCGCAGATCGCAGAAGATCAGGTCGAAATCGGCGACCGCGAGCTTGCGCAGCGCCGCGCGGCCGCTTTCGGCGGTCTCGATCCGGTGCCCCACCCCGCTCAGGATATCGCCGAGCATCTCCGCCACGTCCAGCGCGTCGTCGACGATCAGGATGTGGCCGGATTGTCCGGCGGCGGCCTCGTCCCGGCCGGCTTCGGGCAGCGTTAGCTGGTCGCCGGCGCCGAGCGGCAGAATGACGGTAAACACGCTGCCGCCGCCGGGCGCCGGTTCCACGCTGATCGTTCCGCCGTGCGCCCGGACGATGTTGTGGCTCAAGGACAGGCCGAGTCCGATCCCCTGGCCCACCGTCTTGGTGGTGAAAAATGGCTCGAAGATCCGCGAGCGCAGCGCCTCCGGCACGCCCGGACCGGTATCGGCGACGGCGAGGCGTACGGCGTTCGCGCCCCGGTCGTAGCCAGAAGTCACCGTCAACCGCTTCGGTCCTGCCACCGAGGCCATCGCTTGGCGGGCGTTGACGATAAGATTGGTGAACACCTGGATCAGCTGATCCGGGTCGGCCTGGATCTCGGGCAACTCGGGATCGAGATTCAGCACCACCTCCACGCCGTCCTCGCGCAGCTGGTAGGCCGTCAGTTCCAGCGCCGACTCGACCACTTGCGCCGGAGACACCGGTACCCGTGTTGTCTCCTGCTGGCGGGCCATGGCGAGAAAGGTCTTGACGATACGGGCGCAACGTTCGGCGGCAGCGCGGATCTTGCCGATGCTTTTTCCGGCCGGCGAGTCGCCGAAGGTATCCTCCAGCATGATGGCGCGACCGACCACCACCGACAGCGGATTGTTGAGTTCATGGGCCACGCCCGCCAGCAGCGAACCCAGCGCGCTGAGCTTCTCGCTCTGGTATAGCGCCTGCTCCATGCGCTTGCGGTTGGTAATATCGGTGCGCACCAGCACCATTCCGCCCTCGGACGTCGGATGGCGGCTGACCAGCAGCCAGCGGCCGTCCTTGAGCTGGATTTCAAGCGGCTCTTTTCTGGCACCGCCGGCCGACCAATAGAGATCTTCGTCGAGTTCGCCAGGGTCTCCGGGCGGCTGTCCATCAACGCTGCGAAACAGTTGCAGGGCGCGCCGGTGGATATCGATCGCCCCGAATCCGACCAGAGCCTCCGGCGACTCGCCGTACAGCGCCGCGAAGCCAGCGTTGCAGACGACCAGGCGGCGGGAGGCATCGTAAACCGCGAAGCCATTGGGAATACTCTCGATGGCGTCGTGCAGGAGTTGCGCCCAGCGTTGCCGTTCCCGCTCGGCTTCGATGCGCTTGCTGACATCCACCTCGACCGTGACGATGTGGGTGACGCGCCCGTCTTCGTCGAGCAGCGGCACCTTGGTCGACCACACGGTTCTGGCTCCGCCGGGACCGGCATCGTGGGTCAGATCCTCGAACGGCAGGGGGGCGCCTGCTTCGAGCACCCGCCGGTCGCGCGCCTCGACCCGGTCGCTGAGGCTTTCCGGAAACACCTCGCCGGCGCTGCGGCCCAGAAAACCCGCCCGCTCGATGCCCCAGAAGTCCAGGAACTGCCGGTTGACCATGCGATAGCGTAGGTCCCGGTCCTTGACGTGGATCATCGCCGGCGCCGCGTCCATGACCGCTTCCAGCAGCGAGCGGCTGCTCTCGGCCGCGCGCTGGGCCGTCACCCGCTCGGTAATGTCGGTATAGGTACTGACGAAGCTGCCATCGGCGAGCGGCCGGCGTCTGACCTGCACGCAGCGCCCGCCGACGAGTTCGATCTCGAAGGCGTACGGGCGGTCCGCCGGAAAACTCCCGCGCACGCTTTGCAGCAGCGCCTCGCGCTCCTGTGGCGGATGGCCGGCGCGGTCGAGGTCGAAAGCCGCCAATTCCTCGACCGGCACTCCCTGGCGCAAGCGCGCCGGAGGAAGGTTCAGGATCTCCGCCACCCGGTCGTTCCAGGCCACCAGCCGCAGCCTGTCGTCCACCAGTGTGATGCCGTCGGTCATGTTGTCGAGAATGGTCCGCAACAAGCGGGTCTGGCTGGCCAGTTCGGCCTCGCGCTGGGCCAAGGTTCGGTTGCGGCCCTCCAGATCCGAGACCAGTGTCCGCAGCGATTGGCGCATCGCTTCAACGCTGCGCCCCAGAACGCCCAACTCGTCGTTGCGCCGCCAGCGCAGGGGACTGTCCAGGGCGCCGCCGGCCAGGGCATCGGCCTGCGCCATCAAGCGCCGCATCGGCCGGAGCACCTTGTAGCGCAGCAGGGTCAGAATCACCAGCATGCCGGTGGCGAACTGGAACAGACCGATGGCCAGAACGTCGTACCACTGGGCCGTGATCAACGCTTCCACCCGACCGGTGTCCATCGCGACCCGGACCCGGCCGATCTCCTCACCGGAGAAGGTCACGGCGCTTTCCCGGGTCAGGGTCTCGCCGCGCCGGCGCTCGGGCGCATCGACCTGCAAGAACGGTGTCCGCGGCGAGGACGACACCTCGACGGCGGTCACTCGCTCGTCGAGCATGATCGCCTCGATCACCGAAGCGCCAGCCTCGGGCCGCAGCTCCCACAGCGGCGTGCGCATGCCCAGCGCCAGCACTTCGACCACCCGCTCGTGGTCGCGAACCAGACGCTCGAGCAGCGCTGCCCGGCGTTCGCTCAAGGTCATCCAGGTGGAAACCCCGACCGGCAGCGCCAGACCGATGATCAAGGCCAGGGCGATGGTCTTGCGGAGGGAAAGATCGACAAACAGGCTGCGTAAGCGGGTCATCACGGTGTCACCATCGACTCGCGGACTTCGCCGCATCATCTCAATTCTGGCCGGGCAGGACTTATTCGTGTCGGACTGGTCCAAGCTCCCATGTCCTCGCTAATGGAGTCCACCCCATGAACCGCCGTCATTTCGTCCGTACCGGGCTGGTGCTGGTGGGCGGCAGTCGGCTGGGCGGCGCGCTGGCCGCCACGCCCGAATGTGCCGACGAACCCACGCTGTCGCAGACCGCCGGACCATTCTACACCCCCGATACACCGCAGCGGGCATCGCTGCTGGAGCCCGATCTTGCCGGCGAACGTCTGGTGCTGAGCGGTCGGGTGCTGGATCGCGACTGCCGGCCGCTGGGCGGCGCGCTGCTGGATTTCTGGCAAGCCGACGCCGAGGGTGTCTACGACAACCGCGGCTACCGGCTGCGCGGTCACCAGTACAGCGACGAGCAGGGGGAATACCGGCTGGAGACCCTGTTGCCGGGGCTGTATCCGGGCCGCACCCGGCATATCCATGTGCTGGTCGCAGTAGCGGGGCGGCGGCCGTTGATCACCCAACTGTACTTTCCGGACGAGCCGCATAACCGGCGCGACTGGATGTATCGGCCGGAACTTCTGGTCACGCTGTAGGCCGGGGGCGAGCCACGGCGTGCGGGTTTCGACTTCGTGCTGGCCGGCTGAGTTCGCCGCCTGGTGCGGTGGCCTCCCTTATACCATTTTGCAGCAACTGTCCATGGTCACCGTCATGGCCGTTCTCGGGGCGCGGATCGTAAGCTGAGGTCCATGTTTGAAAATCGCGCTTGCTGGACCCCCGGAGGGGAACCTTGGCGCAGCGGATCAGCCAAAACAGCAGCCAAATATGAAATAATCCAAGATCGGACTTCGGAAATAGCCCTCGCTTCTGGACCACGCATGACACAGTCTGTCGCCTCGACCGCCGAAAAGCCTCGCGGCAAGCGTTTCAAGCTGCCACGGGTGATCTATGAACTGGCCTCGCCACAGTACTTTTACGACCTGGCTGGACGGATTCTACCCTGGCTGCTGATCCCCGCCCTGCTGCTGATCGCCGTCGGCACAGTGTGGGGACTGGTGTTCGCGCCGCCCGACTATCAACAGGGCGACAGCTTTCGCATCATCTATGTCCATGTGCCGACGGCCGCGCTGTCCATGGGCGTGTACCTGGGCATGGCCATCGCCTGCGCCATCGGTCTGATCTGGCGCATCAAGCTGGCCTACACCGTGGCCCGCAACTGCGCGCCGATCGGCGCCGCCTTCACCTTTCTGGCGCTGGCCACCGGCTCGCTGTGGGGCAAGCCGATGTGGGGCACCTGGTGGGTGTGGGACGCGCGGCTGACCTCGGAACTGATCCTGCTGTTCCTGTACCTGGGCTATATGGGTCTGCACGAGGCCTTCGAGAACCGTGAGATGGCGGCCAAGGCGGCCTCGGTGCTGGCCCTGGTCGGAGTGGTCAACATCCCGATCATCCATTACTCGGTGGAATGGTGGTACACCCTGCATCAAGGGGCGACCATCTTCAAGTTCGGCAAGCCATCGATCTCTCTCGACATGCTGTGGCCGCTGCTGATCATGCTGCTGGGCTTCGCGCTGCTGGCCGCCGCCAATGTCCTGATGCGAACCCGGAACGACGTTCTGGCCAACAAACTGCAAACCGACCTCGGATCACCATGAGTTTTTCAAGCTGGCAGGAATTCATCGCCATGGGCGGCTACGCCCCTTACGTCTGGGCCTCGTTCGGTCTGACCACGCTGGTCCTGGCCGCGATCATGCTGGCCCCGGTGCTGCGGCACCGTGACCTCAAACGGGCCGCCGCGCGTCAAGCCCGGCGCGCGGCGCGCGAGGAGATGCCATCATGACTCCGGTACGGCGACAGCGGCTGTTCCTGGTACTGCTCATCGTCTGTGGCGCCGGCGTGGCGGTCAGCCTCACGGTCTATGCGCTGCGCCAGAACATCAATCTGTTCTTCGCTCCGGCCCAGGTAGTGGCCGGCGAGGCGCCGGCCGACCGAGTCATCCGGGTCGGCGGCCTGGTGGTGCCGGGCAGCGTGAAACGCGACCCCGAAAGCCTGCAAGTACGCTTCGACCTGACCGATAACAGCGGGGTGATCAGCGTGACCTTCAGCGGTATCCTGCCGGATCTGTTCCGCGAGGGTCAGGGCATCATCGCCCGCGGCACCCTACTTGACGGCAATCTGATCCGGGCCGAGGAAGTCCTGGCCAGACACGACGAGACCTATATGCCACCCGAGGTTGCCGCGGCGCTGCAAGCCGCCGGCATGCCGCACGGCCCCATCACCGACTAGCGGGAGCAGCCTCCATGATTGTCGAAATCGGCCATATCGCCCTGATCCTGGCAATCGCCAGCGCCATTCTGCTAGGCACCCTGCCACTGCTCGGCGCGGCCCGCGGCGATCTGCGGCTGATGGCCACGGCCCGGCCGCTGGCGGCCACCCAGTTCGGCTTGCTGGCCATCAGTTTCGGCTGCCTGGTCATGGCCTTCGTCCACAACGATTTCTCGGTGCTGCTGGTCGTCGAGCACTCCAATAGCCAATTGCCGCTGCACTACCGCATCACGGCGGTCTGGGGCAACCACGAAGGCTCGCTGCTGCTGTGGATCCTGATCCTGGCCGGCTGGACGCTGGCCGTCGCCGTGTTCAGCCGCGACCTGCCACGCGCCATGCTGGCCCGGGTGCTGGGCGTGATGGGCCTGATCGGGGTCGGCTTTCTGCTGTTCATCCAGCTGACTTCCAACCCCTTCGAACGCCACCTGCCGTTCTTCCCGCTGGACGGCAACGACCTGCGGCGCATCGTCACCAGGACACTGAAGAAGGCGCGCATCGGCAGCAAGGCGACGCCCCACACACTACGGCACGCCTGCGCGACCCATCTGCTGCGCGGAGGCGCCGGCATTCGGCA
>CAYMHN010000045.1:0-4006 GCA_964390235.1 uncultured Candidatus Competibacteraceae bacterium | reverse complement strand
CCTCAACCCGCTGTTGCAGGATTTCGGCCTGATCGTCCACCCGCCCATGCTGTACATGGGCTATGTGGGCTTCGCCGTGGCCTTCGCCTTCGTCGTCGCCGCCCTGCTCAGCGGACGCATGGACAGCGCCTGGGCGCGCTGGTCGCGACCCTGGACTACGGTCGCCTGGGCGTTTCTCACCGTCGGCATCGCCCTGGGCAGCTGGTGGGCCTATTACGAGCTGGGCTGGGGCGGCTGGTGGTTCTGGGACCCGGTCGAGAACGCCTCGTTCATGCCCTGGCTGGCCGGCACGGCGCTGATCCACTCGCTGGCGGCCACCGAGAAGCGTGGCGTGTTCAAGGCCTGGACCGTGCTGCTGGCCATCGCCACCTTCTCGCTCTGTCTGCTGGGCACTTTCCTGGTCCGCTCCGGGGTACTGACCTCGGTGCATGCCTTCGCCAACGATCCTGACCGCGGCCTGTTCATCCTGGCCCTGCTGGCCCTGATCACCGGTAGCGCCTTGCTGCTGCTGGTGCTGCGGGCGCCGGTGATCCGCAGCGAAGGCCGTTTCGCGCCGCTGTCGCGCGAGAGCATGCTGCTGGTCAACAACCTGCTGCTGATCGGGGCCTGCGGGGTGGTGTTCATCGGTACCCTGTTCCCGCTGTTCGTGGACGTGCTGGATCTGGGCAAGATCTCGGTGGGTCCGCCCTACTTCAATACCATGTTCGTGCCCTTGACCCTGGTGCTGATGGCCGCCCTGGGCGTCGGCCCGCTGCTGCGCTGGAAGCAGGATGACGGCCGCAGCCTGGTGCGACGCACCGCACCCTGGGCGGTGCTGAGTTTGATACTGGGCTTCGGCCTCACGGCGCTGATCCCCGACCGGTTCTATTTCATGGTCGGGCTGTCGCTGAGTCTGGTGTTCTGGGTGCTGTTCGGCGAACTTCAGGACGTACGCGAACGGCTGCGCAACAAGCGTCGGCCCTGGGCCGCGCTGTGGCATCTGCCACGTGCCTACAAGGGCATGCTGGTCGCCCATCTGGGGATGGCCGTGCTGGTCACCGGGGTGGCCGTGACCAGCTACTACAGCGTCGAGCGCGATGTCCGACTGGCGGTGGACGAGACCGTGAACGTCGGACCTTACGCTTTCCACATGCTCGAACTCAAGGATGTCGATGGACCCAATTACCTGGCCACCCGCGCGGTGGTCGAGGTGCTGGATGGCGACCGGCTGATCACCGTCATGCGCCCGGAGAAACGCTTTTATCTGGCCCGGCAGATGCCCATGACCCAGGTGGCCCTGAGACCGGGGCTGTTCCAGGACCTGTACCTGGCCCTGGGCGAGCGGCTGGACGACAGCGCCTGGGCCACCCGGGTGCAGTACAAGCCCTTCGTGCGCTGGCTATGGCTGGGCGCGCTGATCATGGCCCTGGGCGGCGTGCTGGCCATCTGCGATCCACGCTACCGGCTGAGTCGCCGCCGTCAACCGGCTCATGGAGCACTCGATGTCACGCAAGCATAGACTGACCCTGCTGCTGGCCCTGCCACTGCTGGGGTTTCTGGCCCTGCTGCTGATGCTGGGCGGCGGTCTGGGCAAGGATCCCTCCCTGCTGCCCTCGGCCCTGATCAACCGGCCGCTGCCGCAATTCCAGGGGGTGCGACTGGACGATCTGAACCAGTCGGTGACACCGGACGACCTGGCCGGGGAGATCGCCCTGCTGAATATCTGGGCCACCTGGTGTCCGACCTGCTACGCCGAGCACCAGTACCTGAACCAGCTCAAGGAACAGGGCGTGGTGATCTACGGAGTCAATTACAAGGACGAACGCGACAAGGCCTTGCAGTGGCTGGCCTCGCTGGGCGATCCGTATCGGTTCAATATCGACGACAGCGAAGGCCAGCTGGGTATCGAGCTGGGCGTCTACGGGGCACCCGAGACCTTTCTGCTGGACGCCGAGGGCGTGATCCGCTACCGGCATGTCGGCGAAGTCAACGAGCGGGTCTGGCAGAAGGAGTTCGTCCCCCGCATCCAGGCCCTGGAGGAACAAAGCTGATGCGCTGGCCTGTGCTTGCCATCCTGCTGCTCATGGGCGCCGCCCACGCGGCCATAGACCCCTACGAGTTCACCGACCCGGCCCGGCATGCCAGCTATCTGCGACTGACCGAGGAACTGCGCTGCCCCAAGTGTCAGAACCAGAACATCGCCGAATCCAACGCCCCGCTGGCGACCGATCTCCGCCAGCGAGTCTACGATATGCTCAACCAAGGTCATAACGAGACCGAAATCAGAACCTTCATGGTCGAACGCTACGGCGATTTCGTCACCTATCGGCCCCCGCTGCGGCCCCTGACCTGGCCTCTGTGGTTCGGCCCCTTCGTGATCATCGGCCTGGTGGGACTGTTGCTGGCCCTGTGGATCCGGCGTCGGACGGCTGCCGGATCGGAAGCAGCCCTGGATGAGCGGGAGCGTGCCCGTCTGCAAGCCCTGTTGCGCAAGCACGACGGACCCGCTTCATGACCCTGTTCTGGATCATCGCCGCACTGCTGGTGCTGGCCTCCATCGCGTCCGTGCTGCTGCCCCTGTGGCGGCGCCAGGATCAGGCCGATGTCTCGCAGGAAGCCATCAACGCGCGGATCTTCCGCGAGCGCTTGCAGGAGCTGGATAGCGAACTGGCCGAAGGGCGTATCGAGGCTGCCCAGCACGCCCAGCTGCGCGCCGAACTGGAGCGCACCCTACTGAGCGACATCCCCACCGAGGCCGGCAACAGCAGCGGCCGGCAGCTGAGCGCGGGCCGGGTGATCGTCTCGGGATTCGCCTTGGCGGTGCCGCTGCTGGCTTTTGCCTATTACTTCTACACGGCCTACCAGGGACCGACCGAGGACTGGCTGCACACCCGGCTGCAACTGCGCCAGCTGGTCGGGCAGGCGGTGCTGAACTCCAACGATCTGCCGGAAGAAGCCTTGCGCGATCTGCCCAATTTCACCCGGGTACTGCAAGCCCAGACCCAGCGCGAGGGACTGGGCAATCCGAACAGTCTCTACCTGCTGGGTCAGGCGTTCATGCAGCTCCAGGTCGTCGATCAGGCACACCTCGCCTTGCAGCGCGCCCACCGGCTGGCGCCCCGGCGGCCGGACATCATGCTGGCCTATGCCCAGGCCGAGTTGCTCAGCAACGACGGGCGTCTGACTCCGACCAGCGAGGGGCTGCTGCGCACCGTTCTGGCCTTCGATCCCAACCAGCGGGGCGCACTGATGCTACTCGGCTTCGGCGCCTTCACCGCTGGCGATTACCAACAGGCAACCGAGTCCTGGCGACAGCTGCTGACCCTGCTGGACCCGGCCAGCGGAGCGGCCCGCATGCTGGGTGAAAGCATCGCTCAGGCCGAGTTGCGCCTGGCGGGCACCTCCTCGCCCGATACCGCCAGTCCGCCCAGCATCGACGGCGCCGCTCATATCGCGGTCACCGTGGATCTGGCCCCGGAACTGCGCGACCGGCTGGCCCCGCAGGATACCCTGTTCATCTTTGCCCGCGCCGCCGGTGGCCCCCCCATGCCGCTGGCCGCGATCCGCCAACCGGCGCAGAACTTCCCGGTCTCGGTGATCCTGGACGACAGCAGCGCCATGCTGCCGAATCTGCGGCTGTCCGATTACGACGCCATCATCGTCGGCGCGCGCATCTCCAAGGCCGGCGACGTGCTCGCCCAACCGGGCGACCTGGAAGGTCTGTCCGGCTCGCTCAGTCTGAACGAGGGCTCCTTGTCGGTATCGCTGACCGTCGATCGGATCATCCAGTGAGCGAAGCGCTGCTCGAAGCCGAGTCGCTGAGCTGCCGGCGCGACCAGCGGCTGCTGTTCGAGGGGCTGGACTTCTGCGTTGCCGCCGGCACCCTGCTGCAAATCGAGGGCGCCAACGGCGCCGGCAAGACCAGCCTGCTGCGCATCCTGTGCGGTCTGGCCGAGGCCGACGAGGGCCGGGTCCGCTGGCGGGGCGCGGACATCCGCGACCAGCGCCCCGACTACTACACCGAGCT
>CAYMHN010000044.1:0-11939 GCA_964390235.1 uncultured Candidatus Competibacteraceae bacterium | reverse complement strand
CAGGGCCGGGTGGACGGGGCGCGCTGCGCGATCCGCGGCAAGAGCGCCGGTGGCTACATCGCGCTGGCGGCGCTGGTGTTTCACGATCTGTTCCGGGCCGGGGCCAGCTATTACGGCATCAGCGATCTGGAAATCCTGGCCGGTGATACCCACAAGTTCGAATCGCGTTATCTGGACCGGCTGGTCGGACCCTATCCGGAGCAGCGCGCGCGCTATCGGCAGCGCTCGCCCATCCACCATGTCGAGCGCTTGAGCGCGCCGGTGATCTTTTTCCAGGGCCTGCAAGACAAGGTGGTGCCGCCCAACCAGGCCGAACGCATGGTGGCGGCGCTGCGCGCCAAGGGACTGCCGGTGGCCTGTATCACCTTTCCCGACGAGCGGCATGGGTTTCGTCAGGCGGCCAATATCCAACGGGCGCTGGAAGCCGAGCTGTATTTCTACGGCCGCCTGTTCGGCTTCACCCCGGCCGACCCGCTGGAGCCGGTGGTTATCGACAATCTGCCATGAAGGATCAGCTCATGAAGAATCGGGACCTCAGTCATCCAGCAAGGCCCGAGTGCTCAGACCCTTGGGTTTGCGTTTCTTCAGTCGCGCCCCTTCCTTGTGGCGGGTTTCGGTGAACTCCATCAGCAGGTGCTGGCAGTTGTGCCGGGTTTCCTCGGTCTCGGAGCGACGCTGCACATAGCTGCCGTCGGGCTGCATTTCCCAGGCACAGCGCTGGTCGGCCAGTTGGGTGTCCAGGATCTGGCGTAGCGCGGCCTGCAAGTCCGGAGTGTCAATGGGCACCACGACCTCGACCCGCGATTCGAGGTTGCGCATCATGGTGTCGGCGGAACCGATGTAATACTCCTCCTTGCCGCCATTGCGGAAATAATAGATGCGGGCATGCTCCAGAAACCGTCCGACGATGGAAATCACCCGGGCCGTGTCCGACAGGCCCGGAATGCCGGGGCGCAGCCGGCAGGTATCGCGCACGATCAGGTCGATCTTCACTCCGGCTCGGGTGGCCTGATACAGCGCGCGAGTGATATCGGGGTCTTCCAGGGCGTTCATCTTGAACTGGATCAGCCCCTTGCGGTCGGCGCGCTGATGTTCGATCTCGCGCTCGATCTTGTGCAACAGGGCTGCCTTGAGCAGCTTGGGCGCCGGCAGCAGCTTGCGGTAATTGCGCTTGGGCACATAGCCGGTGGTTAGATAGTTGAACAGCTCGGTCAGATCCGAACCAATCACCGGGTCGCTGGTGAGCAGGCCCAGGTCGGTGTAGAGGCGGGCGGTGCTGGCATTGTAGTTGCCGGTGCCGATGTGGGCATAGCGGCGCAGGCCATTGTAGTCGCGCCGGATCACGAAGATCACCTTGCAATGGGTCTTGAGTCCGACCACCCCGTAGGTGACATGGATGCCGGCTTCTTCCAGCCGGTTGGCCCAGCGGATATTGGCGGCCTCGTCGAAGCGCGCCTTGAGTTCCACCACCACCGCCACCTGCTTGCCGTTGCGGGCGGCATCGATCAGGTAGTCGAGGATCTTGCTGTCCTCGGAAGTCCGGTACAGGGTCATCTTGATGGCCAGGACCTTGGGGTCGCGGCTGGCGTCGCGCATGAACCGACCGACCGAGGTCACGAATGATTCATAAGGGTGTTGCAGCAGTATCGGGCCGATCTCGCGGATGGTGTGAAATACATTAGTCGATCCGACCAGCTTGGCGTTGTCGACCGGATGATGCGGCTTGTCGCGCAGTTCGGGCTTGTCCACCGAGGCGATCTGGAACAGGTCGCGCAGCCCCATCATGCCGTCGGTCTCGAACACATCGGCTTCCTGGTCCAGGCCCAGTTCAGCGGCCAGCATGCCGCGGTGCAGGGGGTGCATATTCGCCTGCACCTGCAGCCGCACGATGGCCGCGAAGCGGCGTTCGCGCAGTTCGGATTCGATCAGGGACAACAGGTCGTCGGCCTGTTCCTCGTCCTTCTCGGTGACCGCGTTGCGCGTGACTCGGAACAGCTCGCAGGATTCCACCACCATGCCCGGAAACAGCAGATCCAGGTTGTTGGCCATCACATCTTCAAGTGCCACGAAGATCGACCCGGGCAGGGTCAGAAACCGGGGCACCCCGCCACCCAGCGGAACCTTGATGCGGGCCAGTGAACTCTGATCGCTGCTTCGATAGCGGACCGAGACCAGCAGGTTCAGCGACAGATTGGAGACGAAGGGAAACGGGTGCGCCGGGTCCATGGACTGGGGCGTGACCAGCGGAAAGATATTGCGCAGATAGTTGTCGCGGATTTCATCCTGCTGCGCCGGATCGAGTTCGCCGTAGGGCAGGATGCGAATCCCATGGGCGACCAGCAACTCCCTGACCTGCTGCCAGATGCGTCGCTGATGGACCTCGAGATCGCGCACCTCGGCATAGCACTCGGTGATCTGCTGTTCCGGCGTGCGACCGTCGATGGTCGGTTGTTTGACGTTGGCGCCCAGCTGCTGCTTCAGGCCGCCGATGCGCTTCATGAAGAACTCGTCGAGATTGCCGTTGACGATGGCCAGAAACTTGACCCGTTCCAGCAGCGGTGTGCGCTGGTCCTCGGCCTCGTGCAACACTCGGCGGTTGAAGGCCAGCCAGGTCAGTTCGCGGTTCAGGTACCATTCCGGTGCATTCAGGTCGAATTCGGCCGGCGTGGCGGGTGGCTCGGGGACACTTGCAGGAGCGGCTTTGCGCGGTCGCGAACGTGGACTTTCCGGCGTCACGGCGGGACTGTCCAAGGGAGCTGCGGCAAGGAGTTTATCGGTCATGGCATGATCCGGCTATAATGTGCTGCATAAGGTGGTGCGATCTAGAGTAACGCAGAAGCATTGCATTTTGTCGCACGGACCTTGACAATCCGTAGGGGACAGCCTGGGGGAAATCCATGTCACGGACCAAATGCCACTGCGTGATGCTGGGTGCGTTGCTGTACGCCGCCGCCGCCCCGTTGCAGGCCGACATCTACGCCTATGTCGACAGCAACGGGGTTCGACATATCACCAACAATCCCAACGGGGACCCGCGTTACAAGCTGGTCATGCGAACCCCGCAGTACCAGCAGCCGGCCAGCCCTCCGGCGAATACCGAGCAGGTCGCCCTGGCCGGAACCATAGAGACGGCCGACGGCCGTTGGCAGCTGATCCGACCCCGCAACCACAGTACCATCACGCTGACCAACCCGCCGCGGCGCGGTGGCCAGCCGTTTCGGGTCAACGAGGCCAATCGCGCCCAGTACGCCCCCGTCATCCAGCGTGCGGCGCTCCGGCACGGACTCGATCCCCACCTGGTCCATGCCGTCATCAGCGCCGAATCCGCCTACAATCCGCGGGCCGTGTCCCGTGCCGGCGCCATGGGTCTGATGCAGCTGATGCCGGCGACCGCGGAACGCTTCGGGGTCGGCAACGCCTTCGACCCGGCGGCCAACGTCGACGGTGGGGTCCGCTATCTGCGCTGGTTGCTGAATCACTTCGACAATAATCTGACCCTGGCGTTGGCGGGTTACAACGCGGGGGAGGGCGCTGTCATCCGGCACGGTCATCAGATTCCGCCCTATGCGGAAACCCGTACCTATGTGGATCGAGTGATGCGCTTCTACAACCATTACCGCGGCCAGGCCCTGGCTAGTCAGTCCCCGGACGCCAGCCGATGAGCCGGTACCGGGTCTGGTGCGCCACCGTACTGGGCCTGTTACCGGCGCTGCTGTTGCTGACCCCGGGCACCGGCCGGGCCGACCCGGTCGCGAGCGGCCAGCGCGAACTGTTCCGCGGCACCGATGCCGCGCTGGCCGCTGGCAATCGCACCGCTTTCGTGGCGACGCAAGCCTTGCTGCGCAATTATCCGCTCTATCCTTATCTGCTGGCCCGCGACCTCGAACAACGGCTTGGCGGATTTCCGGTGACCGAGGTACGGGCGTTTCTGCGCGATCACCCGGACCTGCCCCCGGCCGATAGGCTGCGCCGGTCCTGGCTGACTCGGCTGGCCGAGGCGAGGCGCTGGGACGACTTTCTGCAAGACTACCGGGCCGGTAACGACATCGCTCTGGATTGCCATCGCCGCCAGGCCTTGCTGAGTCAAGGACGGCGTGACGTGGCGCTGGATGGTATCGAAGCGGTCTGGCTGCACGGTGCCTCGCGACCAACGGCCTGTGACCCGGTGTTTGCCGTGTGGCGCGAGCGGGGCGGGGTCACCCAGGAGCGCGTCTGGCAGCGCTTCGAGCTGGCCATGGCGGCCGGCCAGGCCGGTCTGGGCGGCTATTTGCGCAATCAGCTGCAAGGCGAGCGCCGTGCGGCAGCGGAGCTGTGGTTGCAGGTCGAAGACGATCCCCGGCGGGTGCTGGATACCTCGCGCTTTGCCGCCGACAGTCCGTATACGGCGCCGATTCTGCTGCATGGTCTGCTGCGCTGGAGCAGTCGCGATTCGGTCGCGGCGGCTGCGGCGCACGATACGCTCCAGCAGCGGTATCGGCTGCCGCGGAATGCGGCCTGGGGCAATCTGCAACAGCGTCTGGCGCTGTTTGTCGCCAGTCGCGGTCACCTTACCGCCCTGGAGCGGCTGGATGCACTGCCGGAACATCTGGTGGACGAGTCGGTCGAGGAGTGGCGGGTGCGGGTGGCACTGAGCAATCAGGACTGGCCACTGGCCCTGCGTCAGCTGGAGCGGATGTCGCCGACCGCGGCCGAGCGGCCGCAGTGGCGTTACTGGCAAGCCCGCGCCCTGGCGGCAAGCGGGGCGGACCGGCAGGCGCAGGAGATTTATCGCGAGTTGTCCGGTTTGCGTGATTATCACGGTTTTCTGGCCGCCGACCGGCTTGATCTGCCGTACCGGATCAACCATAGCCCGGCAGCCGTGGCGGCACCGCTGCGCCAGGGGCTGGAAGCGCAACCCGGTATCCTGCGGGCGCGCGAGCTATACTTGCTCCAGCGCCTGCCGGAGGCGCGAGTCGAGTGGGAACGGGCCCTGGCCGGCGCCGACACGGACCGCTTGCGGGCCGCGGCTCGACTGGCCGATGACTGGAGGTGGCATGACCGGGCCATCGTCGCTCTGGGGCGCACCGGGGACTGGGACGATCTGGAACTGCGCTTTCCGCTGCCCTATCGTAACGAGCTGATCGACCATGCGCGTGCCCGGGCGATCGATCCGGCCTGGGTCTACGCGGTGACCCGCCAGGAAAGCCTGTTCCAGGCCGATGCCCGCTCCGGTGCCGGAGCGCTGGGCTTGATGCAGATACTGCCGACTACCGGACAGACCATCGCCGGCGAGCTGGGTGTCAGCTGGGGCGGCAATCACTCCCTGCTGCAAGCGCCGACCAATCTGCGTTTCGGGACCTATTATCTGCGCCGCTCCCTGGACCGCCTGCAAAGCCACCCCTTGCTGGCCACGGCGGCCTACAACGCCGGTTCCAGTCGAGTCGTCAACTGGTTGCCGCAGCAGGCGCCGATGGCCGCCGACGTCTGGGCCGAGACCATCCCGTACTACGAAACCCGCGACTATGTGAAGCGGGTCATGGAATACGCGGTGGTCTATGACTGGCGTCTGGGTGGCACACAACAGCGGCTGTCAGCCCGTTTGCCGCTGATTCAGCCTCGCTCCTGAGCATGCCTCAGAACTGGTCGATGAACTGCTGAGCCCGTTCCCGGCTAAGTGCCACGGCGTTGCTCAGCGTGTCGCGCCAGTCGCCACCTGAAGGGGGCTGGACTCCGGCCAACTGCCCGATCAAGTCTTGTTGATCCTGACGTTCGTTGCCGCTTTCCGGGAACTGCTCGGGCGTGCCGGTGAACAGAACCACGGGCATGCAGCTGGTGACGACTTTCTGCGGCTGACGCCCCATCAGGCTACCCAGCAGCCCGGCCGGCGTGACAACGACTTCCTGCGGCTGATAGACGGCCTGTCCGGCCACCTCGCGGCGCAGGATCTGGCGGTTGATCACCGGCACGAACTTCAGTTCGGCCTCGTTGATGGTCTGGAATACCGGGTTTTTGGTATTGGGAAACTGGACGAAGAAGGCCAGCGCGGCATCGCCGTTGATCACGGCCTGCACGGCTTCCAGCGCGCTGTCGTAATGGCTGATGTTGCGCATCTGAGCCAGTCCTTCGTCCAGGCTCTGCAAATACTGGAAAGTGGCGGTAGAGCCGCTGCGGGCCGAGGGCAGAGCCACCGGCATGCGCGGCGACAGACCACGCAGGCTCTCGACACTGGTCTCGGAGGTGACCGCGTACAGGCACTCCAGCCCGATGCCCGGATCGACCATCGCCAGCTTGCCGGGGTTCTCGTCGGCGGCCGCGGCAACCACATCGAACTGGCCCAGGGCGACATCGCCCGGGTTGGCCAATACCCGGGCGACATTGTCGGCACTACCTTCGCTGGTAGTGCAGCGATGCTCGAAGTACTGTGCTTTCAATGCTTCCTCGACCTTGGGGCAGAAGTCGTTGGTATAGCTACCGGTGGGCGAGCCGGCATGGATCTGCTGGGCCAGCACCGGGGTGGCGGCCAGGCCGACGACCAGCGGCAGGGCGACAAGGAATGGACGCAGAGACATGGTGTGATTCCTCCGGACTTGATTGGATGGTTCACCATGATAGGCAATCCGGTCGGTGCGCGTCTAATGCGTTACCATAATCGGATCATGGCGGACGCCTTGCCGGTTGGACCCCGTGTCATCAAACCGTCATGCCGAGCATCCATAATTATCTGATTCCAATCAACCCCAGCGGAGGTTATGTCATGACCAGGACCGAACCCGATCTGGAACGCATCATCGCTGCTGCTCGTGGCATTCCCGCGCCGCCGTCGCCCGGTATTCATGTCTCCCTCGGACAGCGGCTGAATTACCTTGCCACTTGGGTGCGTTTCTGGCATGAACGTCCGAATCGTAGCGCTAGCGTGGGGTTGGAGCAGTCCGGCCGATTATCACGGGACTGACCCTTACGGCCGGTGATGACCGCCGGCGCGTTCCGAACCCCGCGCATGAAGCTGTCCAAGCAGAACGCACCGATCTATCCCCGGCAAACGGTAGCGCAAGCCTTTGTGGCGCTGCTGGAACAGCACCTGTTTTACCTGCACCTTTGGGAACCCGCCGCACGCTCCCGGGACGATATCGAAGGCGTTCATCAGCTGCGGGTCGGTTTGCGACGGATGCGCTCGGCGCTGCGCGTCTTCCAGTCCGCCATACCGAACGAAATCACCGGTCCATGGGCAGAGGAGATGCGTTATCTGGCCGGTCAGCTCGGTCCGGCGCGCGATCTGGACGTGTTTCTGAGCGAAGGTCTGGGTTCGGTGGCCGGCAAGCTACCGCTACCGGGTGAATCGGCGCTGCGCCAGGTGGCCGAGCGGCAGTGCGCGGCGGCCTACGAGACGGTGGTCGCCATGCTCGACGGTGACCGCTATGGCGACTTCAAGCGGGGATTCGCCGATTGGCTGGCCGGGGCTGGCTGGGAGCGTGGATCATTGGAGGACAAACACCGCCGGCGACTGGCGCAGATCATCCCCCGGTTCGCCCGACGGCGTCTGAACAAACAGCTGAAGCGTGTGCTGGAACAGGGTCGGTCGGCCAACTGGAAGGTTGCCGGAGAACTGCATCAGCTGCGCATCGAATGCAAGAAGCTGCGCTATGCCGGCGAGTTCTTCAATCCGCTGTTCGACGGCATGCATGCCTTCATCGATCACCTCAAGGAGTTGCAGGACATGCTGGGCGTGCTCAATGACGTGGCGATGACCAGAACCCTGCTGGAACACCTGCTGGCCGATACCGAGGATGCTGAAGCCCACCGCTATGCGGCCGGTCTGATCGGCTGGCGCTGTTGCGAGGCTTACCACCTGCAAGACCGGCTACGCGGTCAGTGGCGGGATTTCGTCGAGATCGGCAAGCCCTGGTGAGCCCGTTCCGCCGAACGGTCCAGCGACCGGACGATGAGCGCTACTGGTCCTGTTGAAGCACCTCGGCCCCACAGTTGCCGCAATAGCGAAATCCGGGAGGTATCGGGCGATCGCACTGTAGGCAGCGCAGCTCTCTCAGCACCCGACCACAGTGCGCGCATAATCTTGCCCGGGGAGATACGGGCTGGTGGCAGTAAGGGCAGGATTGTATCTGGTCCATAAGCGCTGCGTTCGTCCCTGAGATTGCCGATGAGCGAAGAAAATTATAGCAGACATAGAGCGCTTCACTGGTCATCGTCCCTGTCAGGCACTCCGCGTAATCCCTCGCGCTGGAGAAACTCCAGGGTCAGGTCGGGGAAGTCGGTGAACGCCCCGTCGGCCTGGTGCTCGATGAACACGAACCGCTGCAAAGCCTCGAAATCCGTTGCAAAATCGGGCACCCTATCGGCGCGCAGGGTGTAGGGGTGCAGGGTCAGACCCTGCGCACGGGCGTCGGCGGCCAGCGTGGTGCCGATCAGCTGATTGATCCACGGGCCGATGCCGTCGGCGACGGTGGCGATCTCGGCCAGCCCGGCGAGCGTTTTCAGATACTCGTAGTCGGTCGGTCCCATGGCCCAGCGGTTTTCTCCGAGCAACTGGATCAGCGGTCCGCGCCAGCCCAGTTCCCCGCGCAGCCGCCGAGTCTCGTCCCAGTCGAAGCCTTGCAGATAGATGTTGGCCTCGGGTCGGTTGTAGCCGTGCTCGTCCAGCACCGCCAGCACCTGCTCGGAGATATCCTGGCCCTGCTCGCGATGCCAGTGCGGAAACTTGATCTCCGGATAGATACCCACGTCGCGACCGGTACTGCGGTTCAGTCCTTGTACCAGGGCGATGGCCTCGGCCAGAGTGACGATGCCGAACAACGCCTGCTCGGCGGGAAAGCGTTCCGGAAACACCTGTGCGCCGGTACTCGGGTCGCGGCGTTCGTGCAAACCCAGCTGGCGCAGCTCGGTCAGATCGAAGTCGATGACATAGTAGCGGCCGTCGTCGCGCGCTCGGTCGGGAAAGACCGCGGCGACATCGCTGACCGCCTCCAGGGTCAGGTCGTGCAGCACCACCGGTACCCCGTCCCGGCTCAGCACCAGGTCCTGTTCGATGAAATCCGCCCCCTGGGCATGGGCCATGGCCATGGAGGCCAGCGAGTGTTCCGGCAGGTACGCCGCTGCGCCCCGGTGGGCGATGACCAGCGGCTGGGCCGGCGCGGTGGACAGTCCAGCCAGCATCAGGCCCAGGAACAGGATCAGGGATTTCATCACGGAACGGCCTCCGAATCGCTTGGCATGGACTCGTTCGGACAGTCCGTTGACGGTATCATTCCCGGCCATGATCCCGCATATCCTGTGTCCGTTACTGATCGGACTATTGCTGCTTGGCTCGCCCCCGGTGTTGGCATCGGAACCCGCCGCCGAGGCATTCCCGGTCGACCTGTATGTATTCTGGGGCGACGGCTGTCCGCATTGCGCCGACCAGAAGCCGTTTCTGCGCGAGCTGGAAGCCCTTTATCCCAATGTCACGGTGCACGAGTTCGAGGTCTGGCGCAGTACCGAGCATCAACCCCTGTTTCGATACATGGCGGAATCGCACGGGCTGCTGGGCGATGCGGTGCCGACCGTATTCGTCGGTGGTCGGGCCTGGGTCGGTGACAGCAGCTTCATTCGCCAGCGGATAGCTCGGATCATCGAACAGTGCAGTCGCGAACGCTGTCCCGATCCTCGGACCGAACTCACCGAACCGGTGGCCGGACAGCCATCGGCATTACCTTCGAGCGCCACGCATATCCGTCTGCCCTGGCTGGGCGAGTTCGATCTGCAACTGCATCCGCTGGTGCTGAGCACGGCCTTGATCGCCTTCATCGACGGGTTCAATCCCTGTTCGTTATGGGTGCTGACCCTGCTGCTAGCGCTGGTGATCCATTCCGGTTCGCGGCGGCGAATCGCGCTGGTGGGGGCAACCTTTCTTACCGTCACCGCACTGGTCTACGGTCTGTTCATCACCGGTCTGTTCGGCGTGCTGAGCCATGTCAGCTATCTGTGGTGGATCCAGCTGGGGGTGGCGGCATTCGCCCTGCTGTTCGCCGTGGTCAACATCAAGGATTACTTCTGGTACCAGCGCGGCCTGTCGTTCACCATTTCCGAGCGCCACAAGCCGGGCATCTACCGGGGCATGCGCCGGATCATGAACCGCTCCGGCCTGGGGCTGGTAACCGCGACGGCGGTCATGGCCCTGGGCGTGGCCCTGGTGGAGTTGCCCTGCACCGCCGGATTTCCGGTACTTTGGGGTAATCTGCTGGTGGCGCATGAACCAACTGCCATGGTGTTCGCCGGGCTGCTAGTGCTGTATCTGCTGATCTATTTGCTCGATGAGCTGATCGTGTTCGGTGTGGTCGCCGTAACGCTCAAGGTCAGCAAGTTCGAGGAACGCCACGGCCGCTTGCTCAAGCTGATCGGCGGCATGATCATGCTGGCCTTGGCACTGGTGCTGCTGCTGCGCCCCGAACTGATGAACAGCGTGTCCGGTTCGCTGGGCGTTTTCGGCTTTGCCTTGCTGGCTACCGCTTTGGTGTTGCTGGTGCATCGCTGGATCCTCGATCGGCTCGGCCATGACCATCCTCCTCGACGCGGGGCATGACCCCCGAAGAGCGCCGCGCGGGTCTCAGGGCAGCGATCGGTCCATGCTCAGCAGATACCGGTGGCGTCGCAGGGCCAATCCGATCAGACCGATATTCAGCAGGATCACTGCCGCCATGGTGCCCGCCACCTGCTCGAAGCTCACGCCGTAATCGAACAGCATGCCGAACAGGCCCGGAGCCAGAGCCGTCGAGACCACCATGACGGTGGCCGATAGCGAGCGGATCGCGCCCAGATGGGCGACGCTGTAGATTTCAGCCCACATGGCCGTCACGGTGGTCTGGGCCAGTCCGCCGGTCATCCCCGCCAGCAGCATGAAGCCCAGCGCCCCCGCCGGGGCATCGATCGTCGCCAGTAGCAGACAGGCCAGGGCCAGCGGTAGTAGATAGAACGGCATCAGCCGCAACGCGCCGATGCGGTCGATCAGCGGTCCGGCCAGCAGCATGCCGGCGGTCGAGGCCAGTGCGTAGGCGATGAAGCACACGGCGAACCATTCCAGCGACCAGCCCTTGACCGCGACCAGGTGGGTCTGGTGAAAGAATACCCCGGTGACCAGAAAGCCGGGCGTCATCAGCGCCGGCAGCAGCAGGTAGAAGCGGCTGTCCCGGATTACCGCAGCTCGGGTGTAGCTGCGGCGCTGTGGAGCCGGATGCCCGGGGGGCATCAATGACGCGGGAATATATTCCGGTCGGGCGCGATCGCCAGCCGGCAACCACACGATCAGGGGGATGCTCGACAGCAGCAGCGCGGCCGCCGCCAGCCAGACCCCTTGCCAGCCGACCAGCACCATCAACAAGACCGCCAAGGGTGGCAGCAGGGCCTCGCCGGCCGGATGGCCGGCGGCGGCGATACCGATCGCCTTGCCGCGATTGGCGCTGAACAATTTGGCCATGCTGGTGATGGCGGCATGACTCATCATCCCCTGACCGGCCAGACGCAGCAGGAACAGGGTCGGACCCAGCAGCAGCAGGCTGCCGGTGAGCGCGATCAGGGCGCAGGCCAGGGCCAGCCCGGCGGTGGCCAGGGCGCTGTACAGGCGCAGATCGATCCGATCCAGCAGAGCGCCGAACCAGAGCAGCGACAGCCCACTGGCCAGGGTAGCCAGCGAATAGAGATTGCCGTAGTCGCCATGGCTCAGTCCGAAGCGAGTCCGGATGGCTTCCCCGGACAGGGCGATGAAGAAGGTCTGGCCGAAGCTGGAGCCGAAACAGAGCAGAAACCCGAACAGCAGCAGCGGCCAGCGGTTCAGTAGACCTGGTGTGTTCAATGGGGTGGATCGATTGGGAAATAACGACAGGATACCGGATTCACGGGTACTGGCCCGGGCCGAGGTCGCTTATCCCACGCACAGGCCCCGGCCACTGTGGTCGGAACAGAACCCGGAGGAC
>CAYMHN010000043.1:0-12046 GCA_964390235.1 uncultured Candidatus Competibacteraceae bacterium | reverse complement strand
CCTTTGCAGCTATGCAGAGGGCGGGGGATGAAGGGCGTGGAGCTATACGGGCGGGTTCGGTATTCGGTTCGCATTGAGGGTCTGAGCGAGCGGGCGGCGGCCCGCCGGTTTGGGATCGACCCGAGAACGGTCTCGAAGATGTTGAAGTTTTCGGTTCCGCCCGGCTATCGCCGGACGAAGCCGCCGGTTCGGCCGAAGCTTGATCCGTTTGTGGCGATCATCGATTGCATTCTGGGGGACGACCTGTCCCGACCCAAGAAGCAACGACATACGGCGAAGCGGATCTTCGCGACGAATTCGGTTTCACGGGCGGCATCACGATAGTGAAGGATTATGTAGCCGGTTGGCGTCAGCGGGCGCAAGAGATGTTCGTGCCGCTGGTTCATCCGCCGGGCCATGCCCAGGTCGACTTTGGCGAAGCTGTTGGTGTCATCGGCGGCGTTGAGCGCAGGATCCACTTCTTTGCGATGGACCTGCCGCATTCCGATGCGATCTTCGTGGTGGCGTATTCATGCTTCCAGCCGTGATGCATTTTTCCTCCGGCCCGCCGATGCAATCTCTCCGGCGTTGACATGCCGCCAAACCACACGGGCCGGCCCCTTGGACAGGTCGTTGCGGCACAGGCTACTCGGTGTCCCAGGACCCGGTGGCTCCCGGGCGTGGATGCGGATGTGCTGCCAGGCGCCGGGCCGAAGGTTAAAGCAACAGCACCGGCAGCGAAAGCATCAGCAGCAGAGCGAATGCCCAGCTGCGGAAATTGCGATCGCCCATACGTAGGAACACCCGGGCGCCGAGCCACGTGGCGCCGAGGAAGATCGGTGTCATGGCCAGCGACCATCCGGCGATTTGAGCGGTGACCACTCCAGCGACGGCAAGCACAGACAGCGAAACACCTGAAATTAGGCTGACGAACACCACCAGGTTGGCACGAGTCGTGGCAATCGCGTCGGGACCGGCTAGCAGGTAGACGATGATCGGGGGGGCACCTATGCCCGTGGCGCTGACGAGCACGCCGCTTAAGCCGCCGAGCATCAGCGAGGTAGTCAGACGTTGTGGTCCGCGATAGCGCAGGCCGAGTGCCATGGCCGCTACGAAGAGGATGACCATACCGGCGATAAAGCGGCGCAGAAGTTCCGGATCCAGCGTGATGAGCAGCCAACTGCCGAACGGAAGCGTGAGGCAGGCCATGAGGCTGATCGGGGCGATTGTGCGCCATTTCATATGCTGCAGCGCATTTGGCAGCATGGTTGTTGCCGCCGCAGTCTCCAATGCCAGCGCCAGAACCACCGCATGCGCCGGCCCGAGGATCAGGCTCGCCGCAGGTGCGATGGCCATGGAGCCGCCAAAGCCGGTGAGGCCGCGTACCAGACCGCCGACGAGCGCAATCGCTGCCAGCAGGACAAAGTCGACAACGTCCAATGTCACTGCCGATGGTTCCTAATAGGCGACTGTCCTGCCGCCGTCGATGTAGAGGATCTGTCCGGTCACGAATGCGCCGGCCGCTGAGGACAGGAAAATGGCGGCGCCGAGGATATCGTCTGGTGTTGCGAACCGCCCAGCGGGGATCTTGGATCGAGCGAGGGCACTCCATTCTGGATCGTCCAGTTTGGCGCGGGTCATCGGTGTTTCCGTCACCGCAGGGCCGATGGCATTCACCGTGACGCCGTGCGGCGCCCATTCACGCGCCAGAACGCGGGTGAGCTGTGCCACACCGGCCTTACTTGCGGCGTAGGCGGCATAGTCCGGATTGACCACTTTGCTGGATACCGAGGCCAGCGTGATGATTCGCCCTCTGCCTCGGGAAATCATGGCGCGCCCGGCGCTCCTGGCCAGCAGGAACGCCCCCGTCAGGTTCACCGATATCGTGTCGTTCCAATCCTGTTCGGGGAGATCGACCGCGGGCGCGGTTCGATAGATCCCGGTGGCGTTGATAAGGACGTCGAGCGCGCCAGTCGGGCCTCGCGCCGCCTCCAGCGCGTTGTCGCACGATCTTGCTGACGTTACGTCGAGCGGAGACACTGCAAGGCCCGCAAGACGGCTTGTCTCGATCGCACCGGGCAGATCCGCAACGGTGACAACGGCCCCGCGCGCCGCAAGACCTCGGGCCAAGCTGGCCCCGAGGCCGCCGCCGCCGCCTGCCACCAGAACCGAAAGGCCAGCAACGTCGAAGAGCGGATCGCCGGGCATTCGGCTATTGTGCCGGGTGCCGCTGCGGGGAGGGTGGCATCTGCAGCATCTGACGCGCTTCCTCTGGCGTGGCAATCTCGCGGCCCAGCTCTCGTGCGATCCGCACGGCGCGCTCGACCAGCTGCACGTTGCTGACGGCCAGCACGCCGCGGCTGTAGTACACATTGTCTTCCATGCCGACGCGGAAATTCCCCCCTAGAGCCAGTGCCATGGTGCTGAGCGGCAGCTGGGAGCGGCCGATGCTCACGATCTGCCAGCTGCTGCCGTCGGGGATTGCATCGAGCATCGCCAAGAGATTGGCCGGAGTGGCCGGGATGCCGCCGCTGATGCCGAGAACGAAGCTGAAATGGAGCGGCGGCTCCAGAACGCCTCGCTCAGCCAGCTCAAGCGCGTTGGCAATGTGGCTGAGGTCATAGACTTCCAGTTCGTTGTGGATGCCGCGGACCCTGCAGCCGGCGACGAAGTCCGAGTTCCATTTTTTGGAATTATAGAACAGGAACTCGCTTTTCTTGTGATCGAAGTGAAAAGTACCAAGATTGACCGTCAGCATGTCCGGGGTGGGGGAAATCCCCAAAAGACCCATGCGCTCCTCCAGGGTGAAGTGCTCCCCCGGCGCCCCCGGCTGCTCATAGCGCAGACCGATACCGTTGCCGACCTGGGTGATCATGCCGGGGCACCGATCCATGATTCCGCCCACGATCTTATTGTACACTGATAGTTCTGATGTCGTAATGCCGCGCGCATTCCGGGCATGAATATGCGCAATGGACGCGCCGGCATTGTAACAGTCGTGGAATGACTGGACGATCTCCTGCGGCTGCTCGGGAAGGTTCGGGTTGGCTTCCTTGCCGTGCAATCCCCCAGTGGTGGCGACCGTTACGATGACCTTGCCTGGATCAGTGATATTCGGCTTCATTCCGTCCAAATCTCCTTGAGTTGGCTGCGGCCGGGATCGACCGCGCGGGGAAAAGCCCTTGACACCGTGACGATCATATTATGAAAATCTATGTTCGAGAAAACGAATAATGAGTGCGTTTTGACTCCAGCCCGTGCGCAGCGGGGAGGCTGAGCGGACGCACCGAACACCGTCAACGCGCAAGGGAGGAAGTGATGCATCGATCCAGACTTGGTCTGAGCAAGCTGCTGGCCTATCCCGTGGCTGTGATGACGCTCGCCGCCGCAGCAGCCTGGTGTGCTGCGCCCAGTGCCGCGCAAGATCAGCCCATCGTGCCGATGCTGCTGTGCCCGTTCGGGTGCGGCAACACCGAAGGCTACGCAATTCTGGGCAATCTGGTGGCCCGTGGCGAGGAGCCGATTACGCTGGCTCCGCAAGAAACACCGGGATACATGTACAATGTGCGGGCCATGACGGAAGAGCGCCGCTGGCCCACAACAGTCTTTGGGACCGAGGACACCATCATCCTGCTGGCTCCCAAGGGCGGTCACCCCGAAATCGCGGAGTTTCTTCCCGAGCCGATCGACATCGACTTCAAGCTGCTTTTCGGCGAAGCGTTCTGGGCCCAAGGCAAGTATTTTCTGACATACGATCCTGAAATCAAGACGCCGGCCGATCTCAAGGGCAAGCGGATCGCGGTCGGTCTGCGCACCCAAAGCGACTTCGGCTTCTTCGCGCGGCTGATCCTGGCTGATGGGTACGGCGTCACGCCGGAAAACTCAGACATCCGCCATGTCAATCCGCCCATCGCTGTTCAGCAGCTTATCGACGGTGCTGTGGACGCCGCGGTGGCAGCGTTTGCCACCGAGCCTGAGCGCAAGGAGTGGCTGGTTTCCGGGCCACTGCGTCAGATCGAGGCGGCCGGTCGGCCGGTCCGCTATATCGGTGTGGACCAGGAAGCCATCGACCGGGTGAACGAGAAGTGGAATACCGGGTTCCTCACCGCTGAAGTGCCTGTCGGCACGCTGCCGCTGCAGGAAGAGGCGTTCATGACCGGCCTCAATCGTGGCTACATGGCGGCACACACCTCGTTTTCGGATGAAACCGCTTACCAGCTGGTGATGGCTGTCGCCAAATACGGGCCACAGATGGGTGAGTTGCACGGATTGTGGAAGCTGTGGTCGCCGGCCATGATGCTGCACGGCTTGGCTGACGACAATGTACACCCGGGCGCCAAGCGCGCCTATGAGGAACTCGGCTGGTGGGATGAGCACGAAAAGTACCCACCGGTCGAATTCGGTAGCCAACAGTAAGACTGTGCGGGCAGCCGGTGGTCATTGCGCCGGCCCCGCAAGCGAACCTCCGGCTGGGCCGGAGATGAGCTCCGGCCCTTTTCTGCTCTGGCGGGTCGAGATATGACAGCTGCGCTGGGCAGGGCGCGGGCAGCGGTCCATGCTGCTTTCTGGGTCACTGGTTTCGGTTTGAGCCTCTATTTGGCGGCAGCCACCTTCGGCTATGTCCGGGGCTCGTCAGAGCACTATTCGAACTTCGTTTTCGCCGTGCTGTTGATGTGCGGCTTCCTTTCGATGCGCACGGTGCTCGACGGGCGGATCGCCAATCGCGAGGTCCCGTGGTTCTGGACCAGGCTGTCGTTTGTCACGCTGGTGACTGCACTTGCCGGGTTCTCGGCCGGATACATCCGTTATCATGCCGTGCGCCTGGAGATGGTGCAGCCGTTCTACCCGGCCGTAGACTTCTACGTCGGGCTCGCGCTGACAGTTGCCGTCATGCTTCTGTGCTGGCTGCACTGGGGGACGCTTTTGACGACGATCATCTCGCTGTCGATCGTCTATTTCTTCTTCGGTTCCCGCATTCCCTATCCGCTGTTGCAAACGCCGCGATACGACCCGGAATTCGTAATCAGCTATATCGGCCTCGGGATGCAGGACGGCCTGTTCTGGTTTGCTCGGGAAGCCGCCGACAACATCTGGTTTCTCGTTCTTTTCGCCGGAGCGCTGTTCGCCATCGGCACCTTGAACATGGTGCTCGAACTGGGCAAGATGGCCGGCAACCGGATCGCCGGCGGTGCCGCATTCCCCGCCCTCATCGGCAGCGGCATCGTCTCGGCAATCATGGGTACCGCCGTCTCCAATGTGATCCTGACTGGCCGCTTCACCATCCCGATGATGATGCAGAAAGGCTACCGCGCTTCCATGGCCGGTGCCATCGAAGGGGCGGCATCGACAAGCGGCCAGATCATGCCTCCGGTGATGGGACTTGCCGCGTTCATCATCGCAGCGCTGCTCAACATTCCCTACATCGACGTCGCCATGGCGGCCCTCATTCCCGGTCTGCTGTACATGACGGGAATATCCGCCGGCGTACTCGTCTACGCCCGCCGGCACAATCTGCCGAAACTGACCGAGCAGGTCGATTACGCCCTCATCGCGCGGCTAATGCCGACATTCCTCATCTCTTTTGGAGCGGTGCTGGTTCTGCTGCTGGGCTATTACTCGCCGTCTCTGGCGGGGGTGACCGGCATTGTCCTCGCCCTGGCATTCGGACTCCTGCAGGGCCGCTACCGGATGCGGCTGCGCGAACTCTCGGAAGCCTTCCGGGAGGCGCTGGAGATGGCCGCCATTCTGTCGCTGCTGCTGATCGCCATCGGACCGCTTGGGCAAGTGTTCATGACCACCGGCCTGTCGACGCGGCTCGGCACGCTGATGATCATGAACATGCCGGATATCGAGCTCGTTCTGCTTGTCGGAGCCGCCGTCCTGTCGCTGATCCTGGGGATGGGGCTGCCTACGCCGGTCGCCTATGTCGTCGTTGCCCTGGCGCTGGTGCCCTTCATGCAGCAACTCGGCGTTCCAGCCCTGATGGCGCACATGTTCGTATTCTACTTCGCCTGCTACTCGGCACTCACGCCTCCGGTGATGGTGAGCGTCCTAGCGGCGGCCAAGATCTCGGGAGCCTCAATCTGGGATACCGCCGTTGATTCCATGAAGCTGATGCTGACAACCTTCGTCATCCCCTTCGCCTTTGTCTATTACCCCTCGCTGATGTCTTTTCCCAACCCGGGCTGGGAGATACTGATCCCGCTTACCACCGTGCTCGTGCTCCAGTGGACCGTGTCGGTAGCCTGCTATGGCTATCATACACGCGTGCTGACGGGGTTCGAACGCTTTCTGTTCGCCGTCGCCTCTCTGGCCGGCTATGCGGCATTGACCCATAAGGGAATCACGTCCAACCTCATATTCGCCGCCATCCTGGTTGCCGTCAGCGCCTTCGTCCCCATCCGGTCACTAATGGCCAGCCACTTAGCAGCTGGAAGCGCAAGACAGAGGAGGTCCGAATGATACTTATCGGACGCTATCGTTCGCCCTTCACCCGACGGGTAGCCATCGCAATGCGGCTGCTTGGCATGACCTATGAGCACAAGCCGCAAACCGCCTTGCAGCAACTTGAGGAGGTGCAGAAGGTCAACCCCGTAGGCCGCGTTCCAGCGCTGGTTCTCGACGTTGGAGAGGTTCTGTTCGATAGCTGGGCGATACTCGACTGGCTCGACCACGCGGTGGAGCCTGAGCGCCGGCTGGTTCCGGACGCCGAGCCGCAACGCCATCAGGTGCTGCGAGTGGTGGCAACCGCGATGGGCGCCCTGGAGAAGACGGTCAGCATCGTTTACGAAGGCATGCTGCGGCCCGAGGACAAGCGTCATTTGCCATGGGTCGAGCGCTGTGCCGGCCAGGTGGCATCGAGCCTGGCGGCGCTCGACCGGCTCAACCCCCGCCCGTTGTTCTTCGCCGGTCGGCTGACACAGGCCGATGTGACGGCCGCGGTTGCGGCTGCCTTCGTGCGCCAGTCGGTGCCCAACCTCATGCCGGAGGGCCGCTACCATGCCCTCGATGCGCTGCTGATGCACTGGGAGGAAACCGAGGCCTTCAGGCAGACGCAGCCCGAGCCCTAGCTAGCGGCTTGACTCTGGCCGCGGCTGGTCGTCGTTGCCCGCCATGGTTTCTGCCAGCTGCTGGGCTGCCGCACGGATGGTGGGGACATGCTGCATAGCTTGCTTCAGGCTCATGCGCGCCTCAGGGGCTGACACCGCAAGCCCGGCGATGATCTGGCCCGCAGCATTTTGAATCGGCAGGGCCAGACACACCACGCCGGCGAGAAACTCCTGGTCATCCAGCGCCATGCCGTCGTGGCGGATTCGCTGCAATTCGCGCATCAGCAGTTGGGGGTCAGTCATCGTATTGTCAGTGTAGCGCCTGAGGGCGACATTGCCGATGATGCTTTCCTGTCGATGCCGCGGCAGCGCACTCAGGAACAGCTTGCCAATGGCCGTGCAGTGGAGCGGCACCCGCGAGCCTGGCTCGAAGCGCAGTCCAAACGGCCATTTCGCTTCTACACGATCGATATAGACCACGTGGTTGCTTACCATTACGCCGAGATTACAGGTTTCGCCGACCTGCTGTGACAGGGCCTCAAGGATGGCGTGGCGCGGTGCACTGCGCACCGAGGTGGCGACAATGTCCAGAGCGAATTCGAGCAGTCGCCGCCCGCCAGTGTAGCGGCGGCCGCCGGTGTCGCGTTCGAGCAGTCCTTCGCCCTCCAGCATTCGTGCAATGCGATGCGTGGTGGGCTTGGTCATGCCGAGCGCGACGGACAGCTCCGACAGGTTGAGCGGGCGTTCCGCCTTGGCAACCGCCTGCAGAATGGCAAAGACCTTCTTGGTCGGGGCACTGCCGTCGGCCCGCCCCGCTGTTAGGAGGGAATGTGCGCCAGATCGGTCGTGGCGCGGGCGCGCCATCGCCTCGGGCCGCAAATCGGACATATGCACCTGGCTCTTTCGGCTCATGCTTTCAGCTCCCCCGCAGCTCCCCTCTGGCCCAGGGGCGCGGGCAACCTCGCCTTATGCGTCATGGCGGATCAAGACGGCGGTCGCAGGCCCAGCCTTGAATTGAAGCGGACGCGGTGTCGTCGCTCCTCCAATTCATGCGGGCTCCAGCAGGAACAGCAGTTGACCGTGTTCGACCAATTGGCCGTTCTCGGGAACGATCTCGACGATCCGGCCCGGCTGTTCGGCATAAACAGTGATGAAGAGCTTCATCACCTCGATCAGGCACAACGGATCTCCTGGCGCCACTGTCGAGCCCACCTCAACGAAAGGCGGTTTGTCAGGCGCCGGTGTAATATAGAAGGTGCCCACCATCGGTGCCACGATCTCTATCGTGCCGGTCCCCGCCCCGGCGCCGCGAGGCGGTGATGTTGCGCCGGCCGCACTTCCTCGCAGGGCTGGCGCGGGGCCCAGTTGCGGCGATGCCGGCGCCGAGGTCGCGGCAACTGCGGGAGAACGCGGATCGGGCATAGCCGTGCCGGAATTGCGCTTGCGGATCACAAGCTTGATGTCGTCCGTCTCGACCACCAGCTCCTCGCACGAGCTGTTGTCGATGATCGCCAGAATCCGGCTCACCTCGTCCAACGTCAGCGGCATGCCACACCCCCTTCCTAAGTCTTGGCGCCGTGGCCGTCCTGCCATGACGCCAAGTCAGCAAGCGAATGGCTGCACAACATTGCCAGCATTGAAATACGGAACAAAAAATCTTGCAATACGGAAATGCCGGTGCGACGCTTGAAGTCGGACAAGGAACATACGACGGGCACGGCGGTGAAGCGCGTCCTGATAGCCAACCGGGGCGAAATAGCGTTGCGTGCCGTGCGCGCATGCCGCCGTCTGGGGCTTGAGACCCTGGGGGTACACTCCACCGCAGACCAGGCCTCGCCCCACTGTTGGGCGGCAGATCGCTCGGTGTGCATCGGACCGGCCGCACCCAACGACAGCTATCTGAAGGCAGAGGCCCTGATAGAAGTCGCGCGCCGCACGGGCTGCGATGCCGTTTATCCAGGCTACGGCTTCCTATCGGAGAAGGAACATTTTGCTGCACTGTGCACCCAGGAAGGGCTCACCTTTGTGGGCCCTCCGGCCGAGGTAATAGCGCTGATGGGCGACAAGGTGGCGGCCCGCCAAGTAGCACAGGACAATGGCGTGCCCGTCGTGCCGGGATCGGATACTGCGATGGCCGACGCCGACGATGCATGTCTCCAGGCTGAGGCCATGGGCTTTCCGCTGCTTCTGAAAGCGGCAGCCGGCGGTGGCGGTCGCGGCATGCGGGTGGTCGACGGCGCGGCCGAATTGCGGCCCAAGTTCGAGCAGGCAGCGGCGGAAGCAAAAGCCGCTTTTGGAAACGGGGCCATCTACCTTGAACGCTTCTTCCCCCGGGTTCGGCATATCGAGATACAGGTTTTTGGAGATGCCCATGGCAAGGCGATCCATCTGTGGGAGCGCGATTGCTCGGTTCAGCGCCGGCATCAGAAACTGGTTGAGGAAGCGCCTTCCCCGGTTCTTAACGCCCGCACGCGTCGCGACATGGCCGATGCCGCGATGGCCCTCGTGCGGGCCACGGGCTACGTCAATGCGGGGACGGTGGAGTTCATTTACGACGTCGGCAGTGGACAGTTCTACTTCATCGAGATGAACACCCGGATTCAGGTCGAACACCCGGTCACCGAGGTCCTGCTCGGCGTCGACCTGGTGGTTGAGCAGTTACGGATTGCGGCGGGCGAACGGTTGTCGATCCGCCAGCCGGAGGCACCTGAGGGAAGCGCGATCGAATTTCGCATCAACGCCGAGGATCCCGAGCATGACTTCGCGCCCCGGCCCGGTGTGATCTCTACATGGCGGCCCCCGGCAGGCTCGGGGATTCGGCTCGACAGCCATGTTTACCCCGGCTTCGCCGTCTCGCCGTTCTACGACTCGCTGCTGGGCAAGCTCATTATATCGGGGCAGAACCGCGAAGTGGCCATGCTTCGAGCGCGCTCGGCATTATCCCGTTTTCGCGTCGACGGCGTCAAGACAACCATTCCGTTTCACCGCGCGCTGCTGGACGAGCCGGACTTTCTTGACGCCAGTCTGCACACGCGGTGGATCGAGCAGCGGAGGGCGGAGTTGAATGAGTAACTCGCGGAACATCGCTCTCGTCGACGTCACCTTACGCGATGCGCACCAGTGCCTGTGGGCGACGCGCATGACGACCGCCATGATCGCCGACCTTGCGCCCCGGCTTGACCGGGCCGGTTTCGAGGCGATCGATTTGGTCGGCGGTGCGGTCTTCGATGTCTGCGTCCGGTTTCTCCGAGAGGATCCTTGGGAGCGAATGCGTCTGGTCAGCGGCTGGGTCACCGAGACCCCCCTCATCGTTATGACCCGCGGCCAAAGCCTGTTCACGTTCGAATTCTTCCCCGATGACATTGTGGAGTTGACGGCCGAACGCATCTTTGCCAACGGCATTCGATATCACACGCCCTATGACGCGTTGAACGATATCCGAAATCTGGAGGTGCCAGTCCGGGCGGCAAAGCGCGTCGGCCTCTACACCGCTGCCGGGGTGGTCTATACCGAAAGCCCGGTCCACACCGACGAATATTATGCACGCAAGATCCGCGAGCTCGTCGGCCTCGGAGTAGATGCAGTTTACCTCAAGGATCCCAGCGGACTTCTGACGCCAGGGCGTATCGAAACGCTGGTGCCGGCTGCCAAGGCTGCGTGCGGAAATCTACCCCTGCATGTCCATTCGCATTGTCTTTCCGGGCTCGCGCCCTACGTGACGGTGAGGGCCACCGAAATCGGCGCCGACGTCGTTCACACCGCAACCTCGCCGCTGGCCAACGGCGCTTCGCATCCCGCTACCGAGCAGTTCGTGCATAACGCCCGACGGTGCGGCCTCGATGTGCAGCTTGACCTTGAGCCGGTCGAGGAGGTGGCCGAGCGGCTACGCTATATCGCCGCCCGCGAGGGCAAGCCGCTGGGGCGCATCGCCGAGTATGACGCCTTCCACTTCGAGCATCAGGTGCCTGGCGGCATGGTTTCCAACCTGCATGCCCAACTTGCCCCTCTGGGCCTTGGAGATCGCCTGACTGCCATTCTCGAGGAGGCGGTGCAGGTGCGCCATGACCTCGGTTATCCGATTATGGTGAGCCCGTTCGCCCAGTTCATCGTCACCCAGGCGGTGCTCAACGTGATGGGCCAGGAACGCTATGCCACTGTTCCTGACGAGGTCCGTAAGTATGTTCTCGGCCAATACGGAGAGATCGCCGGGCCCATCGATCCAAACCTCTATGACCGCATCACCAACGGTGCTGAGCCGGCCACCGCCCGCCCAGGCGACCTCATCGAGCCGGCGGTCGAGCGCATTCGCAAGGAGCGCGGTCCGTTCTGCTCCGATGACGACCTGCTGCTGGCTGCGTTCTATGCAGAAAACGAATACCGGGCCCTGAAGAATGCAGGGCCCATCCTGGTCGACTACCCGCTGGCCGAAACTCCGCTGCTGACCCTGGTGAAGGAAATCGCCAGCCGGCCAGACATCACCTCGCTTCATTATGTCCGCCGCCCCGCTGCGTCCGCGGCAGAGTAGAACAACCTACGAGATGTCGATGCCTGTCTCTCATCGACAAGGCGAGGCCGGCTTGGGAGTGCGGGGCACCGGGCTGCCTGCCTCGTGGCGATGGAAGCCTGCTGCGGCGCGCATCACCTCGGTCGGGTACTGGGCGCCATTCACAATCCGACTAATGTCGCCGGAACCTGTGCGGCCCCATGTGAAGGCGGACAAGAACGGCGACCATGATGCCGAGGAGATCGCAGAAGCGGCGACACGACCGACGATGCATCACAGTAGGAATATGACCCAGCTGAGCCTTGATCCGGGGTGCGCTGCAGGACCCGCCAAGGCCATCATCGACGCGGCGCATGACGGCACACCCGTGTTCGGGCTAACACACGGGTTTTACCGATACCCGGCTAGGTTCTCCCCCCAATTCGTCCGCGTGGTGATTGCGGCCTTCACCAAAGGATTGGAGTTGTGTCCGTCAAGTTCTGCAAAATGGGTGCCGGTGATTGCGGGCCTGGTC
>CAYMHN010000042.1:0-12076 GCA_964390235.1 uncultured Candidatus Competibacteraceae bacterium | reverse complement strand
CCCCAGTATGCCGGCCGGCTCGATGCCGCCACCGCCGCCGCGGTGGTGGCGGGCGCCCGGGGTCAAAGCGGCGCCAACCGCGATTATCTGTGCAACACCGTGGACCACCTGGAGGAACTGGGCATCCGCGAGCCGGTTCTGCTGCGGATTCGGGAACTGCTGGAAGCGGCTGATCCGTTATGGAACAATCCTAGACCAGAACCTCCCGGTAGCGTGAGATGATGTACTCTCCGGCGCCGATGGTGGGGTAACGCGGGGGATTGTCGGGCGACCAGCAGTTCGGGAGACAGGCGATCTCCGTGTGATAGCTAGGTGCGACAAAGAATACCACTGAATAGCGTTCGCGGCCGGTGCGGTTGATCACCCGGTGCACGGTGGAAACGAAGCGGCCGTTGGTCCAGCGTTCCAGCATGTCCCCGATGTTGATCAGAAAGGTGTGCTCGATGTAGGGAGCGTCCACCCATTCACCAGCGCTGTTCAGAGCCTGCAAACCGCCGGTCGGATCCTGGCAGAGGATGGTGAAGCAGTCGAAGTCCGAGTGCGCGCCGGTACCGATCTGGCGCTCGTCCTCGATAACCGGTTGAGGCGGGTAGCGCAGCAGGCGCAGGATATCCAGGGGTTTTTCCAGCATGCCGAGAAAGTGCTGCTCGGGCAGGCCCAGCGCCAGGGCGAAGGCCTGATAAAGCCGCCGGGACAAGGTCGTGATCTCATCGAAGTAGTTCATCAGCACCGGCTGGAAATTCGGCAATCCGGCAGGCCACTGGTTCGGTCCATACAGGGGATTGCCGGCCAGCAAATCGGGGTCGTCGACAGGCAGGTCGATCGCCATGTCGAAGGTTTCCTTGAGATCACCCTTGGATTTGGCGTTGTTCTTCTCCCCATAAAGAGGGATGTAGCCGCGACTGAATGAGGATCGGCTGATGTCGATCTCGAGCTTGTGCTGCAAATCCCGGGCGAAGAAAGCCCGGCTGGCGGCGAACACCCGATCGATCACGGCATCGGCTACCCCGTGGTTCCTGATGTAGAAGAAACCGATTTCCCGGCAGGCCCGATCGATCGCCAGGGCCAGATCGGCCTTGGCATCGTCGTCGTTGCCAAGCATGGCGGAGAAATCGATCACCGGGATCTCGGTAAACGCCAGGCGCCGAGCACTCAGACCCGGAGTGGCGGCGGACACCTTGCGCAATTCCACGCCGGTATCGATGGTATGGGTCATGGCACAGTCCCCTCAGTGTCTGTCTTGCCGGATGTATGGGAGACCCAGGGCGGCGGGACCGGTCCCGCCTTGGCCCGAGCGCAGAGCCGCAAGCCACAGGACACCCAGAGTGGCCAGATAGGGTAGCATCATCATGAGGTAAATGGGGACATCGGCCCCGGTGGCCTGGATGCGCGGAATCAAGGCTTCGATCGCACCGAAGAACAGGGCGCCCAGCAGAGCCAGGCCGGGTCGCCAGCGAGCGAAGATCACCAGCCCGATGGCTATCCATCCACGACCGGCAACCATGCCCTCCACCCATATCTGGCTTGCGGCCAGCGCGAGATATCCGCCGGCGGCACCGCAAAAGGCACCGCCTACTAGTACCGCAAGCAAGCGGATGATCAGCACCCGCTCACCGGCGGCATCGGCGGTGGCCGGATCCTCGCCGACCGAGCGCAGGCGCAGACCGGTCAGGGTCCGGAACAGCACGTACCAGACCACGGGCACCAGCGCGAAAGCGATGCAGGTGAGCAGGTTCTGGCGCATGAGAAACGGACCGATCGCTGGAAGATTGGCTAACCAGGCCCAGTCCAGAGGGCCGAAACCGGGCAGGGTAAGACTGGTGTACGTCCTGCCGAAGATGCCGGTCAGTCCCGTACCCAGGGCGACGATGATCAGACCGGTGATGACCTGGTTGCTGCGCAGGATCACGGTCGCGAACCCGAACAACAGACTCATACCGACCCCGGCCAGCAGGGCCGCCAGCATGCCGGCGGACGGCGAGCCCAGGCCGACCGCCACCATGGCGGCGGCCAGGGCGCCACAAACCATCATGCCCTCGGCTCCCAGGTTGAGAACCCCGGCGCGCTCGTTGATGATCAGCCCGAGGCTGGCCAGCAGCAGCGGGGTGGCGTAGCCGGGAGTAGCCATGAGCCAGTTGAGCAGGAACTCCGTCACAACGGGTACCCGTGCTCGGTTGAAGCGGGGGAGTTCGTGGCCGAGGGACGCCTCCAACCCAGGCGGTAACGGGCCAGGAAATCGACGCAGACCACGCAGAATAGGATGATCGCCTGAACCACGAGAATCGCGGCCATGGGCAGTTGGTACAGGGTCCGCAAGGTGTCCCCGGCGGTGTACAGCCCTGCCACGGCCAGCGCGGTGGGCACTACCGCCAGCGGATTGAAGCGGGCCAGAAAGGCGATCAGTATCGCACTGAAGGTGTACCCGTGGCCGAGGTGCTGGGTAAGCCGGTACTCCTGGCCAGCGACAATGATGAATCCAGCCAGACCGAACAGGCCACCGGCCAGCAGCACAATGCCGGTGATCACCGCGGCCCGAGGGAGGCCGGCGGCACGTCCGCTGCTCGGATTCAAGCCGATCGCGGTCACGTAAAAACCGGTGCGACTCAGCAGCAGCAGCCAGCTGAGCACTACGGTGGCGCCCAGTGATAGCCAAAGACCGGTGCTGACGTGGCCAAAACCGATGCGACCCAGGCGCTCCACACCGGGCTCGAAACTCATCGAGACCGGGAAGCGACTGCCGGGATCACGCCAGGGGCCGTACAGCAAGTGCTGAACCAGCAGAAAGGCGATGTAGCTGAGCATTAGCGTGGTGATTACCTCGTTCACCCCCAACCTCAGCCGTAACAGCAGCGGCAGGGAAATCCAGGCCGCTCCGGCGAGGAAGGCCGCCAGTGCCATGAGCGTCAACCGTATCTCCGGTGGCCCGATGTCGTGGACCGCGATCGCGGTGGCACCGATGGCGCCAAGCCAGATCTGTCCATCGACACCGATGTTCCAGAAGCGCAGCTTCAGCACCGCGGCCGAGGCCAGGCCGACCATGAGTAGCGGTGTGGCCTTGGTCAGGGTCTGGGCCAGACCGCGAGCGTTGGTGAAACTGTACAGTATGAACTCGTCGACGATGGCTCTCAGGGTCACCCCGAAAGCCAGCAGCGCCAGGGTGCCGAGCACCAGTCCCAGTGTCACGCTGGTGGCAAGTGTGAGACCGCTCAGCCAGAGGGGAACATGCTGGCGTGGCACCAGACTGATGGAGAATTCAGGCATGATTGACCATGAGGGTACCGATCGCCTCACGGTCGATGCACGCGCGGGGGAAAGGCCCGTGCAAGCGACCGCGGTTCATGACCGCGACCCGACTGGACAGCTTCAGTATTTCGTCCAGATCCTCGCTGATCAGCAGGCAGGCGGTTTCCCCACCGGCCACCTTGCGGCGCATCGTTTCGTGCACCGCCTGGCACGCGCGCACATCAAGCCCGCGGGTGGGCGAGTGGGCGATCAGCACTCGCGCATCCTCGTCCAGCTCCCTGGCCAGCAACAGCTTCTGCGCGTTGCCGCCGGAAAGCAGGCGGGTGGGGGTGAGCGGGCCTCCCCCCTTGATCGAGCGCTCGGCAAAGATCCTGGCCGCGTCCTTTTGCATGGCGCGGCGGCGCAACCACCACCATGGCCCGTAGCGACCTCGGGTAACCGCTGTCAGGGCCAGGTTCTCGTAGGCGCGCAAGTCGGCCAGCAGCGCGTGCCCGTAACGGTCGGCCGGAATGAGTCGCAGGCCCTGCCGCCGCCGCAACAGGATGTTCGATGCCATGGGCTTGCCGGCGAGCAACGCGGTCCCCGCATCGGGCATGCGCAGGCCGAACAGCGTTTCGGTCAGCTCCGTCTGGCCGTTGCCACCCACACCCGCAATGCCGAGAATTTCCCCCGCGCCAACCGTGAAGCTGATATCGACCAAGGCTTGACTGCCATCGGGCCGGCGTAGATTCAGCTTGGTCACTTCAAGCAGCGGGGCCGACTCCCGGCTTGCAACGGCGAATGACTCCTCCGCCCGCGGCATCTCGCCGATCATCAGTCGGGTCAGCGCCTCGGCATCGTGCTCGGCGACCGGCGCGCCGTCCAGAACCGTTTGTCCCGCCCGCATCACGGTGACCCGATCGGCATGGCCAATGGCCTCCCGTAATCGGTGGGTGATGAGGACCACGGCGCGCCCTCGCGAGGCCAGTGTGCGCATGAGTTGCAGCACCCCGTCCGCTTCACGATCGGTCAGCACCGCCGTCGGCTCGTCGAGAATCAGGATGTCGGCGCCCAGCATGACGAGCTTGAGGATTTCAACCCGTTGGCGTTCGGCAATGGAGAGATCGCAAATGCGGTCGTCCGGTTTCAGGTCGAAACCAAGACTTGCTGCGGCTTCCCGGGTGGCCGAGCGAGCCTGTCCGAGCGACCGCAGTCCGAGGCGAGCGCAGGTCAGCAGCATGTTCTCCGCGATCGTGAACGGTGCAACCAGCTTGAAGTGCTGGTGTACCATGCCGATGCCCAAGCCGATCGCATCCCCCGGACCGCTTATGTGCACGGGTTTGCCCCGCACCCATGACTGGCCGCGGTCTGCCCGGTAGAGCCCACAGACAATGTTCATCAGGGTCGATTTGCCGGCGCCATTCTCTCCTAGCAGTGCGTGGATCTCTCCCCGGCGCAGCGAGAAATCGGCCCCTCGCAGAGCCACCTGACCATCGAAGACCTTGTGGATGCCGGCCAGCACCAGCGCGGGTGTCATACCGCTCATCGGGAGCGATCTAGGAGCGCGGCATGGTGCCGATGATGCCCTCGACGAAATAATCCATGCTCCAAAGCCCGCCATCATCCAACACCTGTCCTTCGGGTACGGCAATATCGCCGTTCTGTTTGCGGATCGGACCGGTGAACGGTTCGAACGCGCCATCAATCATGGCCTGGCGGGTCGTCATGATGCGCTCGCGGATGTCCGCCCGGATGGAGTCGCTTAGCGGCGTGATGTCGGCCAGTCCGACATCGATGCCGATCAGGACCGAGCCGGCACTCTGCCACTCGCCCGCGATCATGCGCCGGATACTGTCGATGAGATAGGTTTCCCAGTTGAAGATGACCGAGGTCAGATGTCCGTTCGGAGCGGCGTGTCCCATGTCGTTCTGGAATCCGACCGAGTGGGCCCCGACCGCCTCGGCGGCCACCACGACAGCGGTCGATGACATATTGGTGGCCATCACGTCGGCGCCTTGCTCGAGGATGGCCTCGGCCGCCTGGCGCTCCCGGACCGGGTCATACCAGCTGTTGGCATAGGTGGCCACGATCTCGACCTCCGGGTTCACGGCCCGTGCGCCCAGGGCGAAGGCGTTGATATCCCAGTTCACCAGGGGTATCGGGAAACCAGCGACAATCCCGATGCGGTTGCCGCTGGTCATGGCACCGGCGGCCATGCCGGCCAGATACCAGGCTTGATAGGTGCGGGCATAGAAGCTCTCGAGATTGTTCGCTTCGGTTGCGCCGGCGGCGTTCATGAAAGCCACATTGGGATGTTCCAGCGCGGCCTCGAGCAAACCGTCGCCGAAACCATAGCTGGTGCCTATGATGATGTTGAAGCCCCGGCCCAGATAGAGATCCAGCACCTGGCGCACGGCTTCGGTCGTTTCCTCGACATCCTCGACATAAGGGATTTCCAGTCCCAGGGCATCCGCGACTTTTTGCCGCCCGCGCTCATGCGCCTCCGACCAGCCGCCATCATTGGCCGCGGAGAAATAGATGAAAGCGATTCGCGGGTCGCCCTCCAGTTTCATCTGCGCAACAGCCAGGGAGGAGGACACCGCGGCGGCGAGTATACCCACCAAACTCATCAAGACCCAGTTGCGAACACCGATCATACGCATGGATACCGTCACCTCATGGTTCAAGAGTTACTGGGATTCATTGCACGCCATTGGTCCTGATCGACAACTGTAGCTGATCAGCCAAGGCAGCAGAATAGCCTGCCGACATGGCGAGAGAATGCCTGGAAGCAGGATATGGATATCCAGGATTAATTTCGTGTCCTCAACCGATGCCTTGCACTGCCGCTAGTAGCAGACATCCTCGACCTGTTCCAGCGCATCGCTGGGCTGGCGATATGCCTTGCGGCGCTGGATCTCGGTGGGCGTCATCCCGGAATGCCGTCTGACATGCCGGGAGAAATGGTACGGGTTCTTGAACCCGCACTGATAGGCGATCTCGGTCACGGAGAGGCCGGTCTGTTGCAGGAGCTGAATTCCCTTGATGGTGCGCAGCCGCCAGAGGTAGCGGATCGGGGTGGTGTCGAGATGCTTGCGGAACAGATGGATCAGGTGCTGCGGGCTTACGGCGGCGATCGCGGACAGTGCTGCAAGATCGCAGGGACTGGTGAAGTGCTCATCCAGGTAATGCTTGGCCCGAATCACGGCGTTCGGCATGGCGCGTTCCATTTCGTTCCTGCGGGCCTCGAAGAAGTAGGCGGTGAACAGAGCCGTCCCCAAGGCATTGCGCAGGTTGTTGATGGCGCGGCCGGACAGTTGCCCGAGTTCGATTCCCAACTGTTGCAGGCTGGAGAGCCGTCGCGACGTTTCCACATCGCCGGGTAGCTCCGGGGAATCGAGGCGCGGGTCTTGCGTCCGCGGTGGCGGCGCGGTCTCGCACCAGCCCAGTCGGGTCGGGCGTCCGGAGGGGAAGCGCAGCTCCAGGGATTGCCGGTTGTGCACCAGAGCTGTCCGGCCCGCATTGACGATGTGCTCGATCCCGTCGACGTGAATTTCGGCCGCGCCGTCGTGGACCATGATCAGGCTGAGGTAGCTCAGTCGCAAGGCACCGTAGCGTCCCCCGTTGGGGTAGACCGTCTCACCGAAAACAAAGGTTTGATTGCCAGCCAGGAACGACAAGACCATCGATCACGCCCTAGAGTGCATGGCCAGCCACAAAGGATAGACGAATTCTGGATATTTGATTCGTTCTCCCAGGCATTTTCGCGACTCCCGTGGTGGCTATGCTATGACTCGTCATCATTTGCTGGCAGGGGGGACAGGGCGATGTTTCTCGCATCGGATCGTTCGCGTCAGGCAACGGAACTCCCGATCGATTGCTCGTTTGTCGCGAGCGACTGGCATATCTTGGTCGGGTTCTGGCATCCGGTCGCTTATGCCCATGAGGTGACCGACCAGCCGGTCGCCGGCAAGTTGCTGGATGTCGACCTGGTGATCTTTCGAACCCGCGACGGTGTTACCGTCGCCATGGATCAGTGTCCCCACCGCGGCACGCGGGTCAGCGACGGCTGGTTGTCCGAGGACCGGCTGGTCTGTCCCATGCACGGCTTGCAGTTCGATGCCACGGGTCAGTGTGTCCGGATTCCCTCGGTGGCCGACCCTGACAGACCGATCCCGAACAGACTGCGGCTGCGAACCTTTCTGGTGATGGAGCGCTACGGCATCATCTGGACCTGTCTACGGCCGGAACCGATCTGGCCCCTGCCGGAATGGGAGGGTATCGGTAATCCGGCGCTCGAGAACGTCTTCGTACCCGCTGATGTATGGCGCGCCTCGGCGGCAAGACATGTCGAGAACTTCAACGACATCGCCCATTTCCCGTGGGTGCATACCCAGAGTTTCGGTGGTGACGAGAAGGCCACGGTGCCTCCCTACCAGGTGGAACAGACAGATTTCGGATTGCGCTTCTCCGTGCCCTACGAGGAAGGCGCCAACCGGTTTCCCGATGGAGTGAAGGGAAAAACGCGCAGGGTCACCTATACCTATGAACTGACCTTCCCGTTCTCCACCCTGCTCAAGGTTGCCCCCCTGGATTCGGACTTCATCCACTATTTCGCCGATACGGCGTGTCCGATGTCGGCTCACGAGACACGGATATTTCAGGTGCTGACCGATACGACCGGCAAGCCCGACCGAACGTTCTGGGTGGATAGTGACGCACTGGTCATCAACCGCGAGGACAAAACCCTGGTGGAGAACCAGCGACCACGCGATCTGCCCCTGGACTTGCGGGAGGAGAATCATATCCCGGCCGACCGCCTGTCGCTGGAATATCGCAGGGCGCTGGTCCGGAGGTTCGGTCTGGGCTCGCCGATGGCAGCTTCGAACTCGCTGGTAGAGGACCTTGAATGATGCCAGACCCGGTGCTTGTCGATGATTGGCATGTGGTGGCCAGGGCCGTTGACGTTGGCCAGGACCAGCCGTTCGCCACTGCGTTGCTGGATCAGCGCATCGTGCTTTGGCGCTCGAATGGCAGCCTCATGGCCTGGCGGGATCAATGTCCGCATCGCGGTACCCGCTTGTCGCTGGGCGAGATTCGAGACGGTGATACGCTGTCCTGTCCCTACCATGGCTGGCGGTTCGATACCTCGGGACGGTGCGTGATGATGCCCGCGCACCCGGACATGAAACCATCACCGAGGGCCCGAACCACCGTGTACCGGGTACTGGAACGCTACGGCCTGATCTGGGTGAGTCTCGGCAATCCGCGGCATGAGGTACCCGAACTGGTCGGCCTGGATGAGGATTACCGCCTGATCATTACCGGCCCCTACGAGGTGGACACCAGTGGCCCGCGTGCCGTGGAGAACTTCCTCGACATGAGTCATTTCCCCTTCGTGCATTCCGGGTACCTGGGACAGGAGCCCTTCACGGAAATCCGCGACTACGATGTGGAGGTGGTCGATGCCGGGGTCATCGCCAGAAACTGCCGGGCGTATCAGCCGCGCACCTCATCGGTGGCCACCGAAGGCGCGGAGGTCGCCTACAGTTATCGGATACTGCGTCCCCTGACGGCCATGCTGACCAAGGAGCCGGGAGCAACAGGCGGAAAGCCGGACGAACTGATCATGCTTACGGTTCAGCCGCTGACCGAGGAGCGGGTCCGCGCCTGGTTCCTGTTGGCCATGACCTACGCCCACGGGCAGCCGGAGCGGCAGTTCATCGATTTCCAGGACACGATTTTCCTCCAGGATAAACCGGTTCTCGAATCCCAGTCGCCCAAGCGCCTGCCCTTGAATCCTACCATGGAGCTACACCAGCGCGCGGATCGGCTTTCCCTGGCGTACCGGCGCTGGCTTCAGCGGTTGGGGATGAGGCATGGGGTCATCAGGGATGAAGATCGCTAGATGGCCTATCGACAAACCGAAAATCACCTATTCACCCCGGATCAGGGTCACCTCCCGCGCCAGGCGCGTCAGGCTGGCCAGGACCACTTCCCGTTCAGCGTCATCGAGGCCGCCGTGACGTTGCAGGAACTCGGCCAGCGGTCGCTGCGTTGCGCGACCATGCAGAACACCATCGCGCAGCTCCACGCTATCGCGCACCAGAGCGGCGGCGGGACCATGACAGCCGGCGCAGTGGATCTGATAGACCGGCGGAGTCCGGGCTTGCGCCAGTAGCATCGCGTACAGTGGTTCGACCATCTCGTCGGGTGCGTAGTGATGGCCGAGGAAGGTGCGCAGCTCATCTCCCTGCCGATGCGGTCCTATGAGTTCCCCATCCAGTTCGCTGAAGAAATCCCGCGCGAAGTCTCCGGCGTGGCCATGGCAGCCGACACAGCGATCATCCCAGAACGCATGTAGATCGTCGCCGTGAACCGCCACGGGGAGCAGCAGACTCAGCAGCATGGCTCCGGCCTTGGCGCGAGGTTTTCGTGGTATCGACATCGCTACGGTTCCAGATTCAAGGGTTTGGCGGGAACCTCGACGCCTTCGTCGCGCAGCACCTCGCGAGCGATGCGAAACGCCTGATTGGCATAGGGAATGCCGCAATAGATCGCGATCTGCAACAGGGTCTCGCGCAGCTCATCCAGTTCGCAGCCGTTGCGCAATGCGCCCCGAAAATGCTGTTTGAATTCATGCATATTGTTCTGCGCCGCCAGCAGGCACAGCACATTCAGGCTGCGCTGCTGGCGGCTCAGCCCGGAGCGGCTCCAGGTGTTGCCCCAGCAGTATTCGGTGACCAGTTGCTGGAAATCGGCGTTGAACTCGTCGGTGTTACTCAGCAGGTTTTCGACATACTCCTTGCCGAGAACCTCCTTGCGAATCTTCAGTCCGGTCTGGTAGCGCTCGGAAGACATGGTGTGGCTCCTCAAGGTCGGATTGCCCGGATGCGGGCAAACACTATATAGGGATTGACCGTGACTGAGTACCTTGGTGCGCGGCCGTCGACCGGACCGACTCGTCCAGCAGCGGGCGCACAATGTCGGCCAGCAGCACCAGCAGCTTCCGATCGGAGCCGGTGACCGGATGGAACTCTCCGGCATCCCCTCGAATCAGCCCTCGCGCCTGCCAGCGATCGAGCATGCCCCTGACCGTTTGCTCCAGCTCCGGCTCCGACCAGGGCAGGAACCAGGTTTCCCGTAGTCGAGGATAGTGGTGCAGACAGCGCTGGACCAGTTCCGCCGCACTGGCCGGGGAATGGCTCAGCAAGGCGCTGGCCAGCAGACCGGGGAGCGCGAATACATGCACCACATTGTTGCGAAAGTAAGTGAGCAAGCCGGCCCGGGTGGCCTGAATCCGCGGGCCGGCCGGTTCGGGCTGACGCCGGATCAGTCCGAGATCCAGACCGTGCCCGATGACGCGGTCTTCCGGCATGGCGTCCAGCGTGTCCTGATCGGCCAGATCAGCCAGCACCTGCCGGCAGCCGGCCAGCCGGGAGAGCAGTTCGGCCTCGTCCAGGCTGAGCTGCGGGGCGTCCGGTACGACGATCGCCAGCAGATTGATCGGATTGACGGTGGTCGCGGCGTTGATCCGGGTCATCAGCTCATGACCCAGGCTGGACGTGAGTGCCGCCAGCCAGGGGGGACGTTCCCCCGCTTGGACGGGTTGTCCGCGCCACTCCGGATAATGCCGGTCCAGATAGCCGGGCAACCGCAAGGCCTGGCCGAAGTTGACATGGACCTTGCCATAATTATCGCGCAACTGGCGCAGTCCGCGCAGCAGTCCGCTCAGCGACTCGCGGCGCTTGGGCTTGCCGGACAGTTCGGCCAGGTAGCTGTGGCCTTCGACCAGCTTCTCGTAGCCGATGTAGACCGGTATCAGCGCGACCGGTCGCTCGGGGTGCTCGATAAAGGCCGTCAGGGTCATGCCGAGCAGGCCCAGCTTGGGCGGTAACGAGTGTCCGGTCCGGCTGCGGCCGCCCTCGATGAAGAACTCCAGCGCGATGCCACGCTCCAGATTGACCGCCAGATAGGCCTGGAGCACGGCACCGTACAGGGTATTGCCGCGAAAGCTGCGGCGCAGAAAGAAGGCGCCGGCACGGCGCAACCAGGGGCCGATCAGGGGTAGATTGAGATTGATGCCGGCCGCGATGTGCGGGATTGCCAGGCCGCGCTGGTGCAATACATAGGACAGCAGCAGATAGTCGATATGGCTGCGATGGCAGGGCAGATAGACCAAGCTGTGGGTGCGAGCCAGGGCATTCAGCGGTTCGGCATGGCGCAGCTCGATACCGTTGTAGATCCGCTCCCACAGACCGCGCAGTCGCGGCCGCATGAACAGGGCGAAGGAATAGGAGAAATCGGCCGCGATTTCATTGGCGTAACGCCGGGCGCGGTATGCTGCCCGCAGCTGGGGAATGGCCTGTTCCTCGGCCGTGGCCTGAATGGCCTGACGCACGGTGTGACGCTCCAGTACTCGCTCGACCAGCGCTTTGCGTCTCAGCAGCTCCGGACCCAGCAAGGCCGAGCGCTGACGCCGGAAGTGGATGCCCAGCCAGCGGTGCAGGATACGCACGGCCCGGGTCTCGTCGGCGGGCGATCGGGTCAGCAGGGTTTGCAGTGACAGACCCTGCCCGAACTGCACCCAGGTGTCGCGGCCGTGTACCGGTACCCGCAGCGACCGTCGGACCAGTCCCGGCAGTGTCCAGCCCTCGGCGGCCAGCAACCGCAGCCAGGAATCCTCATGCCCCGGAGCGCGGCCCCAGAAGATCTGCACGGGCAGGATGAGCACGTCCAGTTGGTCATTGCCCAGACCCACCTCGACCAGCCGAGCCAGCGCCACGGGACCCGGCGGAGGTCGCCGTCGCCACCAGTGCCCGGGGCGGCGCAGAGCGGTCACCGAACTGCCGAT
>CAYMHN010000041.1:0-12214 GCA_964390235.1 uncultured Candidatus Competibacteraceae bacterium | reverse complement strand
TGAGGCGCAGATCACGCCGCGAGCCTGGGCCCGGGCGTCGAGGCCGGCGATCTTGTTGTAGGCGCCGCGCAGTTTGAACGAGAATACCGGTTGCAAGTCCTCGCGCTTGAGGCGGATCGCGTTGCCAAGCCGTTGTGACAGCCGTGCCATCGGGTCCAGCGGGCTCTCGATGGCCACGTCGTACACTCGAGCGGTGAGAATTTTCTTGATATAGCGTTGCATGTGGCTCCATGAACCAGGGCGGGCGTTACAATTGTGCCACACAAACCAGCGGGGTAGGTCCGATGAGTGCAGCGGAACAGAAACGGCGGGCCGCCGAGGCGGCACTGGATTGCATCGAGGACAATATGATCGTGGGGGTGGGAACCGGCTCCACGGTGAATTATTTCATCGACGCCCTGGCTCGGATCAAGCATCGCATCGATGCCGCCGTGTCCAGCTCGGAGGCGAGCACCGAGCGCCTCCGGGCGCAGGGCATCACGGTGCTGGAACTCAACGCCACCGGACCGTTACCGCTGTATGTCGATGGCGCCGACGAGGTGAACGGGTTCCTGCAGCTGATCAAGGGTGGTGGCGGGGCGCTGACCCGCGAAAAGGTGCTGGCCGCGGCCAGCGAGCGGTTCCTCTGCATCGCCGATCAGTCCAAGCGGGTCGAGGTGCTGGGTCGCTTCCCGCTGCCGGTCGAGGTGATTCCCATGGCGCGCAGCTTCGTCGCCCGCGAGTTGCTCAAGTTCGGTGGGCAGCCGGTGCTGCGCGAGGGGTTTCTGACCGACAATGGCAATCCCATCCTCGATGTCCACAATCTGCGGATCATGGAGCCCGCCAAGCTGGAGGCCGAGCTGAACGATATCCCCGGCGTGGTGACCGTGGGCCTGTTCGCAAGACGCCCGGCGGATCGCTTGCTGCTCGGTACCGATGCCGGCGTGCAGGACGTCAGCCTCTGAACAGAATCGGGCTCAGAAGTCGTGGCGCATGCCGACGCTGAGCTGCCCCTCGTCCTCGTCCTGATCACCGTATTCGATCCACACCCGGGTGCGGTTGCTCAAGCGGTGCTCCAGGCCCACCGCCCATTCGTCGAGGTTGCTATCGTCGTCGCGCCGATTCTGGCCGTAGGCGGCGCGCAGGGTATTGGTGCCGAAATCGTATTCGCCGACCAACTGCCAGGCCTTGCCATCCTCGTAGTCTTCGTAGATGCCGGAGATATCGAAGTCCGCGACCCCGAAGCTGGCGGCGATGGCCCACTGGTCCTGGTCGGCGACCTCGTCCGACAGATAGGTGGCACCGAAATAGACCGGACCGAAGTTGAAGCTGGCGCCCAGATTGTAGGTGTCGATGTCGTCCTTGCCCTGAGCCCCGTCCATCACCAGCATGATCTCGCCCTTCGCGAAGCCGATGCTGTCCGGAGTCTCGTAGACCAGGGCGTTGTTCTGTCGGAACGGGCCCTGGTAGGTCCGGAACCAGCTGTCGGCGTTGAACACATCGGTAATGCCGACGACGTTGTAATAGGGGGTCCACTGGGCACCGATCTTGACCGCGCCGAAACCGGTGTTCAGGCCGACCCAGGCCAGCCGGCCGGTGAAACCGTCGCCGTTGCCGTTGAATTCATCGGCGCGGACCCGGGTTTCCAGCTGGTAGATGGTACTCAGGCCGTTGCCCAGATCCTCGGAGCCGCGTACGCCTATGCGCGAGCTGTGGTCGGTGACATCCCAGTTGCTGGACTGGTCGCTGGCATCGGGATCGTTATACTGGATACTCACCCGGAACGAGCCATAAAAGGTGGTCTCGGCCCGGGCGATGGTGGACACGGCCAGGAAGGCGACGGCGGTTAGCGCAAAGGCGATTCGCTGCATGGCGGGTTGTTCCTACGCCTCGGAGCACCGGAAAAACAACGGGCGCCTTGCGGCGCCCGTGTGCGGTAACGCTGTGGTAAGGCGTGCCTCAGAAGTCGTGACGCATGCCGACGTTGAACAGCGACTGCGAGTCTTCCAGGTCGCTGTATTCGGCCCAGAGGCGGGTACGGCGGCTCAGGTTGTGCTGGAAACCGACCGCCCACTCGTCAACGTTGTCGCCTTGATCGGGGCGATTCTGGCCGTAGGCGCCGCGGATGATATTGTTGCCGAAGCCGTAGTTGATGACGGCCTCCCAGTGCTCGCCGTCATCGTAGTCTTCATACATGGCGGCGAAGTTGGCTCCGGCGAAATCGACCCCGGCGGAAACCACCCACTGGTCTTCGTCGGTGGCTTCGTTGTTCAGATAGGCGGCACCGAAGCCGACCGGGCCGAAGGTGGAGTTGACGCCCACTTGCCAGATGTCGATATCGTCCTTGCCCTGCGGGCCGTCCATCACCAGCATGACTTCGCCCTTCAGGAACTCGAGGCTGGCAGGGGTCTCGTAGACGAAGGAATTGTTCTGCCGGAACGGGCCGTTATAGAGGTTGAACCAGGTGCTGTTGAACACGTCGGTACGACCGGCCACGTTATAGTACGGGGTCCACTGGGAACCGATCTTGAATGCACCGAAGCCGGTGTTCAAGCCGACCCAGGCCAGACGGCCGATGAAACCGTTGCCGTTGCCGTTGAATTCATCGGCGCGAATCCGGCTTTCCAGCTGGTAGATGGCGCTCAGGCCGTTGCCCAGGTCTTCGGAACCACGCACCCCCCAGCGCGAGCTGTGGTCGGTGATATCCCAGTTGCTGCTGTCGGGACCGTCCGGGTCGGTGTACTGGATACCCATACGCCATGAGCCATAGAACGTGGTCTCGGCATGGGCGACGGCGGACGCAACCATGGTGGCGGCTACGGCCAGCGCAAGAGCTGATTTTTGCATGATTAAGACTCCTAGGTTTGTGTTGCAAACAAACAACATCGTGAGCGGAACTCTTCGTTGTGCAATTTATACTTTTTTCGACGTAGAAACGCAACTATTTTTTCAAAATAACGACAATCCGGCCGTTTTCGTTGCGAACTAACAACAAGCCTTCGTAACCTTACAACTCAAACACTCGGCTTGCCGGCTGTCCCGTCATTTCCGTCGTGATGACGCCCTGCATTCAGGCCAACGCTGGTCAATGCTGTTGTAATAGAGACAAGATACATCAATCTCGCCGCATTTGCCAAAAATTAGCGACCGTATCATTCGGACACAAAAAAACCCGCCGTGTCGCATGGCGGGTTTGGCAGTCGGGTGAAGCAGAGCGCTAGCGCTTCGAGTACTGGGTGGCGCGCCGCGCCTTGCGCAGGCCGACTTTCTTGCGCTCCACGGCGCGCGCGTCCCGGGTCACGAAACCGGCCTTGCGCAAGGGCGCGCGCAGGCTCTCGTCGTAGACCATCAGGGCGCGGGTGATGCCGTGGCGGATGGCGCCGGCCTGCCCGGTGATGCCGCCGCCGCTGACCGTGATGTACAGATCGAAGCGGTCGCCCAGGTCGAGGGTGGTCAGCGCCTGGCGGGCTACCATGCGCGAGGTCTCGCGCCCGAAGTAATCATCCAGGGACTTGTTGTTGACCTGGAATCGGCCGCTGCCATTGGGGCGTAGAAAAACCCGGGCCGTAGAGGTCTTGCGGCGACCAGTGCCGTAATACTGTTCCAACATGCTGTCAGAGCTCCAGAGGCTTGGGTTGCTGGGCGGCGTGGCGGTGTTCATCGCCCGCGTACACCTTGAGCTTGCGGAACATGGCGCGACCCAGGGGATTGCGCGGCAGCATGCCCTTGACCGCCGTCAACAGGGCGCGTTCGGGCGCCTTGACCAGCAGTTTTTCAAGGGTGATGGATTTCATGTTGCCGATATAGCCGCTGTGCTGGTAGTACACTTTGTCGGCCAGCTTGCGGCCGGTGACCCGCACCTTTTCCGCGTTGACGACCACGATATAATCACCGGTATCCACATGCGGGGTGTATTCGGGTTTATGCTTGCCCCGCAGCCGCCGGGCGATCTCGGTCGCCAATCGACCCAGGATTTTATCCGTGGCGTCGATCAGATACCAGTCCCGCTTCACTTCGGCGGGTTTGGCGCTGAACGTTTTCATCGAGCGCTGCTCCGAAAACTCTAGTTTGCAAGAAGACGCGGAATGCTACAGAAGCGTGTCCTGTTTGACAAGTCCTGATTCCGGGAAGAAACCTATGTCTGAACGTGGCTATACTACGGTCGATCAGGTGATGATTCAGTTCGACCAGACCTTGCGCACCCTGTTCGGGCAGCCCCCGACCACGGGCCGCCGCGATCCTGCGGCGGGCCTCGACGAGCCCGAGCTCAGTCCGGCGGAACAGCGCCATGCGGCCCGCTTGATGCGGGTCAACCATACCGGAGAGGTGTGCGCGCAGGCGCTCTACCAAGGGCAGGCGCTGACCGCCCGTGGTCCGGCGGTGCGCACCGCCATGGAGCGCGCCGCCGCTGAGGAAAGCGATCATCTGGTCTGGTGCGAGCAACGGATCAAGGCTCTGGATGGGCGCACCAGCCGGCTCAATCCGTTGTTCTATACCGGTTCGCTGGTCCTGGGCGCGCTGGCCGGACGGGCCGGAGATCGCTGGAGTCTGGGTTTCGTCACCGAGACCGAGCACCAGGTCGAGCGGCATCTGGACGATCATCTCCGCAAGCTGCCGGCGCGGGATCACAAAAGCCGGGCGGTATTAGCGGCGATGCGCGAGGATGAGATCAGACATGCCGAGATGGCGCAAGCGGCTGGGGGGACGCCCCTGCCCTTGCCGGTGCGTCTGGCCATGACGGCCGCGTCCCGGGTGATGATCCGCAGTACCTATTGGTTATGATTCGGGGCTCTGATCGGGGCTCTGATCGGCGCTGTCGCGGATCTCGATGCTGTGGGTCAGGGTCACGCTTTTGCCCAGCATGATCGAGGCCGAGCAGTACTTCTCGGCCGACAGGCGCACCGCCCGCTCGACCTGGCCGGGTTTCAGCCCCGCGCCGCTGACGATGTAATGCAGGCGGATGGTGGTGAATACCTTGGGCACGGTCTCGGCCCGTTCGGCCTCGATCTCGACTACGCAATCCGTCACCGCCTGCCTGGCGCGCTTGAGGATATGGACCACGTCCACGGCGCTGCAACTGCCCAGCCCCATCAGCAGCAGCTCCATGGGGCGCGGACCGAGATTACGCCCACCCAGATCGGGTGGTCCGTCGATCACCAAGCCATGGCCGCTACCGGATTCGGCGACGTAGCACATGCCGTCCACCCATTTGATGCGTGCCTGCATGGTCGAGTCCAGAAGGATGAGAAGGCTCCGGGGACTACTGCTCGGTGCTAGCCGCTGCCTTGGGGCGGGCCAGAAGCTCGTCGTCGGGATCAAAATCCAGCATCCCGATGTCGGCACTATCGATGCCCTGTATTTCGGCTTCGGTCTTGGCGATCGACAGAATATCGTAGTAAGCGAACCTTTTGCCTTCAGCAAACTCGCCCGATTCTTCGAGTGCTCCGCGTGCAGCATCAATGGCTGCTTGCAGTACCTGCTCAAGAATAACGGCTCGCTTAGCGTTGTCATCCATTGCGATTCTCCAGTATGCCTTTGAGAATACCGATCTGTTCCTGCTGCCGTTCGATGTCCCTGCTCCATTTGATCCGATAGTGTCTGATCCGTTCCATGGTGTATTGGTTCACATCCAGCTTGATGGCTGGATCGGCGATCCAGGATTCATGCAGCGCGATCTGTTTTCCGACCGAACGAATCGCCTTTTCGATCAGATGATCGGGTAGTCGATCATAGTTTTCGAGAAAGTTCTTGTGCTTGCCACCCGCTTTGGCAATTCGATAGGCCGATGTCATGGGAGAATTGTTTCCATCAATCCGTCCCGAACAGCTCGGCCAGCTTGAGGCCGGGCTCGGTAGCCCGCATGAAGGCCTCGCCCACCAGAAAGCCATGCACCCCGTGCCGGCGCATCAGCGCCACATCGGCCCGGCTGTGGATGCCACTTTCGGTGACCACCTGACAGTCGGCAGGAATCCGCGCCAGCAGATTCAGTGTGGTATCGAGCCGGGTCTCGAAGCTGCGCAGATCCCGATTATTGATACCCAGCAGCTCGGGGTTGAGTGCCAGTGCCCGGTCCAGCTCGGCGGCATCATGCACCTCGACCAGCACGTCCAGCCCCAGCTCCCGGGCCAGGGCGTGGAGTTCCCGCAAGGCGCCGTCATCCAGGGCCGCGACGATCAGCAGAATACAGTCGGCGCCCAGCTCCCGGGATTCGTAGACCTGATAAGGATCCACGGTGAAATCCTTGCGTAGCACCGGCAGGGTGCAGGCCGCGCGAGCTTCGATCAGGTGTTCGTCGGCGCCCTGGAAGAAATCCCGGTCGGTCAATACCGACAGGCAGGCGGCGCCATGGGTGGCGTAACTGTGCGCGATCCGCTCCGGTTCGAAGGGGTCGCGCAGCAGCCCCTTGCTGGGTGAGGCGCGTTTGATCTCGGCAATCACCCCGGCCTGGCCGAGCAGGATCTTGTCTTCCAGATGACGGATGAAGCCGCGCGGCGGTGGCAGGGTCTCGGCGGTCTGGCGCAGTTGCGCCAGGCTTCGCTGGCGACTGCGCTCGGCGATTTCCTCCCGTTTGCGGGCGAGGATTCGATGCAGAATGTCCGAGGTGTCGCTCATCCGGCCGCCACCTCCTGGCTGAAGCCGACCAGCCGCTCCAGCACCCGGGCGGCCGAACCATCGGCCAGCAAGGCCAGGGCCCGATCCACACCCAGCTGATGACTGTGGGTCAGCCCGGCGACGTAAATGGCCGCGCCGGCGTTCAGCGCCACCACATCGCGGGCCGGACCGGGTCGGTTGGCGAGGACCGCGCGGATCAGCGCCAGGCTGGCCTCGGCCCCATCGACTTGCAGTTCGGACAGGCGGCAGCGGCTGATGCCGAAATCCTCGGGAGCGATGGTGTAGCTGTGGATCACCCCATCGCGCAGTTCCGCCACCCGGGTCGGCGCCGAGACACTGATCTCGTCCAGCCCTTCGTCGGAGTGGACCACCATGGCATGTCGGCTGCCCAGGTGTTGCAGCACCCGAGCGAGGGATTCGACCAGTTCGGCGCTGAACACGCCGACCAGCTGGTTGGGCGCCCCGGCCGGATTGGTCAGCGGCCCCAGCACATTGAAGATGGTGCGCACCGCCATCTCGCGGCGTGGACCGATGGCGTGGCGCATGGCACTGTGATGCATGGGGGCGAACATGAAGCCGACGCCGACCTCGCGGATGCAGGCTTCGACCTGCTCCGGCTTGAGATCCAGCCGGACGCCGGCCGCTTCCAGCAGATCGGCCGAACCGGACTTGCTGCTGGCGGCTCGGTTGCCGTGCTTGGCCACTCGGGCACCGGCCGCCGCCGCGACCAGGGCGCTGGCGGTGGAGATGTTGAAAGTGCCGATACCGTCGCCGCCGGTGCCGACGATATCGACGATATGCTCGCCGGAGACCCGCACCGGGGTGGCCAGCTCGCGCATCACTCCGGCGGCGGCGGTGATCTCGTCGACCGTCTCGCCCTTGATGCGCAGGCCGATCAGGAATCCGCCGATCTGGGCCGGCGTGGCCTCGCCGGTCATGATGATGCGCATCACCGCCTGCATCTCCTCGGTGCTGAGGTCGCGGTTCTCGGTCATGGCGCGGATCGCGCCCGGCATGTCCATAGGCATTCCCCTTACAGGCCCGGGTCTCTCACAAACTTAGGAAATTGGCCAGCAGATCGTGGCCCTGCGGCGTCAGGATCGATTCCGGATGAAACTGTACCCCTTCGGCGGTGTATTGCCGGTGACGTAGCCCCATGATCTCGTCGATGGCACCGTCCTCGGTCTCGGTCCAGGCGGTGATTTCCAGACAGTCCGGCAGACTGTCGCGCGCCACCACCAGCGAATGGTAGCGCGTGGCCTGGAACGGGTTCGGCAGACCGGCGAACACGCCCTGAGCCCGGTGGTGGATCAGCGAGGTCTTGCCGTGCATGACCTGGCGGGCGTGGATCACCTCGCCCCCGAAAGCCTGGCCGATGGCCTGATGCCCCAGGCAGACCCCGAGTATCGGCAGCCGGCCGGAAAACCGCGTCACCACGGCCAGCGATATGCCCGCCTCGTTGGGGGTGCAGGGGCCGGGCGAGATCACGATCCGCTCCGGCGCCAGCCGTTCGATTTCGGCCAGGGTGATGCGGTCGTTGCGGTGAGTGATCACCTCGGCGCCCAACTCCCCCAGATACTGCACCAGGTTGTAGGTAAAGGAATCGTAGTTGTCGATCATCAGCAGCATGGTCGTCGCCCTCAGCTGTGCAGGCCGCGTTCGGCAAGCGCCACGGCGCGGAACATGGCACGGCGCTTGTTGAGGGTTTCCTCCCACTCCACCGCCGGGATGGAGTCGGCGACGATGCCGCCGCCGGCCTGGACATGCAGGGTGCCGTCCTTGATCACCGCGGTGCGGATAGCGATGGCCGTGTCCATATTGCCGCTCCAGGACAAATAGCCCACGGCGCCGGCGTAGATGCCGCGCTTGACCGGTTCCAGTTCGTCGATGATCTCCATGGCGCGGATCTTGGGAGCGCCGCTCAGGGTACCGGCCGGATGAGTGGCGCGCAGCACGTCGATGGAGTTCAGGCCCGGCTTGAGCCGGCCGATCACATTGGAGACGATGTGCATTACATGCGAATAGCGTTCCACGGCCATCTGCTCGGTGACCTTGACGCTACCGGTCTCGCTGACCCGACCGACATCGTTGCGGCCCAGATCGAGCAGCATCAGGTGCTCGGCCAGTTCCTTGGGATCAGCCAGCAGTTCCCGCTCCAGGGCCTGGTCCTCGGCCTCGGAGGCGCCGCGCGGGCGGGTGCCGGCGATCGGCCGCACCGTGACCTGACCGTCCTCCAGCCGGGCCAGAATTTCCGGCGAGGAGCCGACGATGTGAAAATCGGCCAGGTTCAGGTAATACATATACGGTGACGGGTTGACGCTGCGCAAGGCCCGGTACAAGTCCAGCGGGCGTTGCTTGAACGGGATCGACATGCGCTGCGATGGGACCACCTGCATGCAATCGCCGTCAACGATGTAGCGCTTGATCCGTTCGACGGCGGTCTCGTAGTCCTGCTGCGTGAAACTGCCGGTGAAATCGCGCTCGATGACCTCGCGCGAGGTCTCCAGCCGGGCCGAGCCGTAGCCAGCCAGCGGGGTGTGCAGCTTGTCCATGACCTCGTCGAGGCGCTGCCGGGCCTTGTCGTAAGCCCGCTCCAGCGCGGGGTCGATCAAGGTGATCACATACAGCTTGCCGGTCAGATTGTCGAACACCACCACGTCCTCGGAGACCAGCAGGAAGATGTCCGGGGTGTCCAGCGGGTCGGGATTGGGGCAGTGCGCCAGCCGCGGTTCGATATAGCGGATGATGTCATAGCCGAAATAGCCGACCAGACCCCCGGCGAAGCGCGGCAGGTGAGCGCCCATGGCGGGTACCCGGTAGCGGGCCTGGAACTCGTCGATCCAGACCAGGGGATCGGCCACTTCGGCCTGCTCGACGATCTCGCCGGCATGCTCGACGCTGACCCGGTGACCGCGAACCCGGATCATCTTGCGGCAGGGCAGGCCGATCATCGAGTAACGGCCCCATTTCTCGCCGCCCTGCACCGACTCCAGCAGATAGGAGTAGGGCGCGTCGGCGAGTTTCAGATAGGTGCTGAGCGGGGTGTCGAGATCGGCCAGGATCTCGCGGTGCACCGGAATGCGATTGTAGCCCTGGTCGACCAGGCGCTGGAATTCGGCTCTGTCCACTACGGTAACGCCTTTTGCAGAAGCTGAAAGAGTAAGGTGCTCAGGTTTTCAGCTCTACCGCCGCCATCGGAAATCCAGACTGCTCATGCCGCCTCCCGCAGCAGCACGGGCAGCTGCGCCAACGTGTCGATGACGGCATCGGGTCGGGCATCGCGGATGTCCCGGCCATGATTGTAGCCGTAAGGTACGGCGATCACCGGGCAGGCCGCGGCGCGGGCGGCCTGGATGTCGTTGATCGAGTCGCCGACCATCAGGCAGTCCCGCAGTGCCACGCCCAGGTGTGCAGCCGCCAGGGCCAGCGGCGCCGGATCGGGTTTCTTGCGCGGCGCGTCCTCGCCACCGATCACGGCGCCGAAATAATCGGCTATGCCCAGTTGCTCCAGCAGCGGCCGGGTGAAGCGACTGGGCTTGTTGGTGACGCAGCCCAGCGCCAGTCCGGCTCGGGACAGCGCTTCCAGGCCTTGGAGGACACCCGGATAGAGCACGCTGTCCACGCACAGCAGTTGCTCGTAATGATACAGGAAACGGGGTCGGACCTCGGCCAGCCATTCGGCCTCGACCCGGCCCTCGAAGCTGCCGCTCAGAGCACGCTCCAGCAGCCGGTCGGCGCCGTTACCCACCCAGTCGCGGATGGTGTCCAGGGGGTAAGGGGGGCGATCCAGTTCGGCCAGGGTGCGATTGACCGCGCTGGCCAGATCGGGGGCGCTGTCGACCAGGGTGCCGTCGAGATCGAACAGTACCGCGCGGATCTCAGCAAGCCGCATGCCCGACCTGCTCCAGTTGGTTGCGCATGGCGGCGATGACCTTGGTGTAATCGGGGGCGCCGAAGATCGCCGATCCGGCGACGAAGGTATCGGCCCCGGCCTCGGCGATGGCGCGAATATTGTCCACCTTGACGCCACCATCGATCTCCAGCCGGATGTCTCGCCCGCTGACGTCGATCCGGCGGCGCGCCTCGCGCAGCTTGTCCAGCGCGCCGGGGATGAAGGACTGGCCGCCGAAGCCCGGATTGACCGACATGATCAGGATCAGGTCCAGCTTGTCCATGACATGATCCAGATGATGCAAGGGCGTGGCCGGGTTGAACACCAGCCCGGCTTGGCAGCCCTGATCGTGGATCAGTTGCAGGGTCCGGTCGATGTGCTCGCTGGCCTCGGGGTGGAAGCTGATCACGCTGGCCCCGGCCTTGGCGAAGTCCGGGACGATACGGTCCACGGGCTTGATCATCAGGTGTACGTCGATCGGCGCGGTGATGCCATGGTCGCGCAGCGCCTGGCAGACCAGTGGACCGATGGTCAGGTTGGGGACATAGTGATTGTCCATCACGTCGAAATGCACCCAGTCGGCGCCAGCGGCCAGCACGGCTCGGGTTTCCTCACCCAGTCGGGCGAAATCGGCCGACAGTATCGACGGTGCAATCCGGTAGTCCATGGTTCACTCTAGGCAATCGCAAAATCGAACTGTAACCGATCATCCGGTTCTTGGGTAGAGTCGGCGCGGTTCAGCTTTTCTTGCCGGTTTGCGCGCTCTTGCCGGTTTGCGCGCTCTTGCCGGTCTGGCCGGACTTCTGGAACGCATCCCAGAACGCCTTTTGCAGCATTTCCATGGATTGCAACTGGGCCGGAAACAGCGGTTTCATCAGGGTCACCGGGTCGAAACCGGCGGCGCCTTTCTGCATATTGTCGCGGATCGACTGCATCATCTCGTCCTGCAAGGGCTTGATATTGGGCAGGCCGAGGAACTCGCGCATTTCCTCGGCGGTGGCATCGATGCTGATGTTGACTTTCATGGGACTCGCTTCAGGCACTGCGGCGCAGTGCGCCGCGTTTGAGATGAATCAGCAACAGCGAGATCGCCGCTGGCGTGACCCCGGCAATCCGGCTTGCCTGACCCAGGGTATGCGGGCGCAGCCGGTCCAGCTTTTCCCGGGCCTCGGCCGACAGACCGCGCACTTGTCGGTAATCCAGATCGTCCGGCAGGGGGTGTTCCTCGTTGCGCCGGGTACGGGCGATCTCCTCCCGTTGGCGGTCGATATAGCCGGCGTATTTGATCTGGGTCTCGACCTGCTCGGCGACCTTGGGGTCGGTCACGCCGGGACCGAGGCCGGGCAGAGCCATCAGTCTCGCGTAATCGACTTCCGGCCGGCGCAGCAGTTCGTCGGCGCGGTATTCGCGAGCCAGCGGGGCACCGAACAAGTCCTGCATGGTCGATTCCGGCACTTCCGCCGGGCGCACCCAATGGTCGTGCAGGCGTTGCTCCTCGTGCTCGATGGCCTCGCGCTTGGCCGCGAAAGCGGTCCAGCGGCTGTCATCGACCAGTCCCAGCGCGCGCCCCCGTTCGGTCAGGCGCAGATCGGCATTGTCCTCGCGCAGCAGCAGCCGATATTCGGCGCGGCTGGTGAACATCCGGTAGGGCTCGGTCACGCCCCGCGTCACGAGGTCGTCGATCATCACGCCGATGTAGGCCTGATCCCTGCCGAAGATCACCGGCTCGGA
>CAYMHN010000040.1:0-12258 GCA_964390235.1 uncultured Candidatus Competibacteraceae bacterium | reverse complement strand
CGGCCACGACGTCGTGGCCACGGTCTTCGTGGAATGCCACGCGATGTACCGCGCGGCGGCTGCCTGGCCGACTCCCGGGAGCAGTTTGCACCCCAACCGCGGTACAGGCAAGCGCGATGACCAGTCAGTTGCTGGGCGAGTTCGATTGCAAGCTGGACGCCAAATCCCGACTGGCGCTGCCGGTGGGCCTGCTGCGGCAACTGCCCGGCGATGCCGAAGGACGGTTTGTCATCAATCGGGGATTCGAGCGCAATCTGGCCCTGTACCCTTTTCCGGAATGGCAGCGGATCAGTGCCAGGGTCAATGAACTCAATCTGTTCGTCCGGAAAAACCGGCAATTCGCCCGCTATTTCTACCGCGGCGCCACCGAATTGCGACTGGATAGCCACAATCGCCTGTTATTGCCGCGCCGCCTGCTGGACTATGCCGCCATCGACAGTCAGGTGATCCTGCTGAGCTTTCCCGGTTTCATCGAGCTGTGGGCCGAAGCGCTGTATGAGGAGCAGTTCGATATCGAACCGGCGGATTTCGCCCGTCTGGCCGAGGACATCATGGGCGATGGACCGACCAGGGACGACAGCGGAGTGATTCACTGATGCCCGGCCTGCAACTCCAAGGCCAGGCGGTAGAGTTGGTTGCGGTTGACCCCGGTCAACTCGGCGGCCAAGGCCACGGCTTGTTTCAGCGGCAGTTCGCGCAGCAATGGGGTCAGCACCCGCAGCTGTTCCGACCGATCCGGATCGCCGGCCGGAGCCGCCTGCACCAACAGCACGAACTCGCCGCGCTCGCGCTCGGGCCTCGCCGCCAGCCACTCCAGCAGTTCGATCAGGCTTGCCGTGTGGCTTTCCTCGAATGCCTTGGTCAGTTCACGACCGACAAAGCCCTGCCGGTCAGGGCCGAACACCGCCACCATATCTTCCAGCGCCGAGCGAACCCGTCGGCCGGCCTCGAACAGCACCAGCGTGTAAGCGCTGTCCGCCAGGGACTGCAAACGTTGCCGCCTGGCACCGGGCCGGCCGGGCAGAAACCCTTCGAAGGCGAAGCGCTCGCAGGGCAGCCCGGCGATCGACAGGGCGGCCAGCACACTGCTGGGGCCAGGTACCGCCCGGACCGCCAGACCTTGTCGGCGCAGCTCGCGCACCAGTGGAAACCCGGGGTCCGAGATCAGCGGCGTGCCGGCATCGGAGATCAGGGCGCCGGACCCACCCGTGCGCAATTCGCTCACCAGCCGCGGCAAGCGCGCCTGCTCGTTATGCTCATGCAGGGAAATCAGCGGCGTGACGATTCCATAATGCTGCAACAGGCGGGTGCTGTGGCGGGTATCCTCGGCGGCAATCCAGTCGACCGCCGCCAATACCCCCAGGGCGCGCTGGCTGATGTCGGCCAGATTTCCTATGGGTGTGGCCACCACGTACAGGGTCGCAGGCTCGCAGTACACGCCACATCTCTTGCCGAGGCGAAGTCGATGCGGCATTGTGACCGAAAACCACCGCCCGGGGAAAGACCGCCCATGACCACGACCCAGCAAGGACAGGCCGGCGAGGACCTTGCCTGCCGGTATCTGGAAGAATGCGGTTTGCAACTGGTGACCCGCAACTACCGCTGCAAGCCAGGCGAACTGGATCTGGTCATGCGCGATGGCGAGGAACTGGTGTTCGTCGAAGTACGCAGTCGCCGCGCCAGCCGCTTCGGCACCGCCGCCGACAGCATCACGGACAGCAAGCGGCGGCGGCTGTTGCGCGCCGCCGCGCACTATCTTCAGCGCCATCGCCTCGATACCCCCTGCCGCTTCGACGTGATCGGCCTGACCCGTCAGGGTGCAACCTGGCAAATCGACTGGTTGCGTGATGCGTTCAGCGCCGATGGAGCATGATCGATGAACGAGCCTAACCTGACGCGAGTATCCACTTTCATCCACCCCTGTTCTTGCGGTCCCGCTACTCGAATTCCATTTGGAGAACCCCGATGATGCGTTTATCCGTGATTTTCCTGCTGGCAAGTCTGTTAAGCATCAGTCTGAGCGGCTGTGGCCTGATCATGGTAGGCGGCACGGCCACGGCGGCCGGCGTGGTGCATGACCGGCGCACCGCCGGTACCGTGGTCGAGGACCAGGCCATCGAATTCAAGGCCTACGAAGTCTTGCGCGGCGATGTCGAACGCATGTCCAATGCGAACGTCAGTGTCACCAGCTACAACGGGCGAGTGCTGCTGAGTGGCCAGGTTCCCGATCCTCGAACCAAGGAGTGGGTCGAGGCGAAGGTCGCCGAGGTGGACAAGGTCCGGGAAGTATTCAACGAACTGACAGTGAGTCCACCCAGTCCGATGGCCAGTCGCACCAATGACGCCTGGATCACCACCGTGACCAAGACCTCGCTGGTGCAGGTCAGCGGCCTGCCGGATTTCGATCCGACCCGCGTGAAAGTGGTTACCGAGCGCGGTGTGGTCTATCTGATGGGGCTGGTCACCCCAGCCGAGGGCGAAGCATCGGCCAGCGTGGCCCGGCACGTATCGGGGGTACAGAAGGTGGTCAAGCTGTTCGAATACACCTGAGCACTACTTGACGACTTTCAGATCGGGCTTCTTGCGAGAACCGGTCTTGGGCTTCGGTGGCTCGGGCAGATGGCCACCACTGTCTCCCGGTTCATTGCCGAACGCCATACCCTGACCATTCTCGCGCGCGTACACCGCCATGATGGCGGATACCGGCAAGCGCACACCGCGCGCGGTACCGCCAAAACGGGCATTGAACTCGACCCAGTCGTTGCCGAGCGCCAGATTGTGTACCGCACCCGGATTGAGATTGAGCACGATGCGTCCCTCGTGGACATGCTCCACGGGCACCTCGACGCCTTCCTGGCCGGCATTGACCAGCAGGTGCGGCGTCAGACCATTGTCGACGATCCAGTCGTACAAGGCTCGAATCAGATAGGGACGGCTCGAAGTCATCGGTTGCTCATCAATGCCGCAAGGCGCGCTCCTGTCGGGTCAGACTCCGCTGGAAAGCGGGCCGGGCAAACAGTCGTTCCGCGTAACGGGTTATGGCTATGGCCTGGATCGGCAGTTCTATCATGTAATGCGGCAAGCGCCACAGCAAAGGCGCCAGACTGCAATCGACCAGCGATGGCTCCTCGCTGAGAAAATACGGCTTGGCGGCAAACACCTCGGTACTGGCCGCCAGGCCTTCGGCCAGTGCCTTGCGCGCCCGGGCTGCCGCACTGCCACTACCATCCAGTTCGGTCAACAGACTGTACCAGTCCTGCTCGATCCGGGCCAGCGCCAGCCGGAAGCGTGCCCGGTTGACCGGATCGGAGGGCAGCAGCGAGGGGTGGGGGAAACGCTCATCCAGATATTCCATGATGACCCGTGAGTCATACAGCACCAGATCCCGGTCCACCAGAGTCGGCACCGACCCATAGGGATTGAGAGCCAGCAGATCCTCGGGAGGCTGATGGGGGTCGACATCGAGGATATCGACCCCGATGTGCTTTTCAGCGATGACCAGCCGCACCCGATGACTCCAGCAGTCATTCGGCGAGGCGAACAACTGCATCGAGGATCTGCGACGGGAGGTGCTCACCATGCCGATGGTATCCGTGACAAGCCCGCGGGAACCATCTCCCGCCGGCGCATCCGCTCAGTGGACGTCCTTCCAGTATTCTTTCTTCAGCAGATAGAACACCACGAAAGCCAAGGCCAGATAGAGCAGGACCCACAGGCCGATCCGTTGCCGCTCCAGCCGGATGGGCTCGGCGATATAGGCCAAGAAATTCACCAGATCGGCCATGGCGCTGTCGAACTCGGCGGGCGTCATCAAGCCGGGTTCGACGAGTTCGAAACCGACGATATGGTCGGTGGCTTCGCCATTGACGGTCTGGTAAACCGGTTTCCGCCAGCCCTGCAACTGCCACAGCACATGCGGCATGCCGGTCTGCGGGAAGGCGGCGTTGTTGACGCCCCAGAACTGGCCGTCGTCCAGGTAGAAAGTGCGCAGAAAAGTGTACAGATAATCTACGCCCCTGGCGCGCGCGATCAGGGTCAGATCGGGGGGAGCGGCCCCGAACCAGCGGGCACCGTCCTCCCGGGTCATGGACGAAGTCATCAAATCGCCCACCCGGATGTTCGGATCGAAGATCAGGTGTTCGGTCACCAGTTCCTCGGGTAGTCCGGCATCGCGGGCAAAGCGGCTGTAGCGCTGATGCTCCGCCGAATGGCACCCCATGCAGTAATTCACGAACAAGGCGGCCCCCCGTTGCAGCGAGGCGTTATTGCTCGGATTGATCGGCGCCCGATCGAGCGGAACACCGCTGACGGCTGCCCAGACGGAGCCGGGCAGCAGCAGCAAGAGGATACTTAGCAGTTTCTTCAGGCCCACGTTATTCTCCTAGTCCGCGTGTCCGTGGCCACTGATCAGCCGACTCGCCAGCGATGGCTTGTCGGTGATCCGCTCGGGCACCGGTTTGGTCTTCTCGTTCTTGGTATACCAAGGCATGAAGATGAAAAAGGCGAAATAGACGCCCATGCAGATCTGCGCCAGCAGCGTATAGCCCGGTGTCGCCGGCTGGGTGCCCAGATAGCCCAGAATGATGAAGGAAATCGCGAACAGGGCCACGGCGATCTTCCAGGTCACGCTGCGATAGCGGATCGACTTCACCTGGCAGCGATCCAGCCAGGGCAGCAAGAACAGGAAGATAATCGAACCGAACATCGCCAGCACGCCGAGGAACTTGGAATCCAGCGGACCGATCTCGATGGTTACCGCACGCAAGATCGCGTAGAAAGGTGTGAAATACCACACCGGGGCGATGTGATCCGGCGTCTTCAGAGGATCGGCCGGTTCGAAGTTCGGCGGCTCCAGGAAATACCCGCCCATTTCCGGGGCGAAGAACACCACCAGGGCGAACAGGAACAGAAATACCACGATCACCACCGAATCCTTGACCGTGAAGTAGGGATGGAACGGGATGCCGTCCAGTGGCTTGCCATTCTCGTCCTTGCTGGCCTTGATCTCGACCCCGTCCGGGTTGTTGGAACCGACATGATGCAGCGCCACGATGTGCACGAACACCAGGGCCACCAGCACCAACGGCAGGGCGATCACATGCAGGGCGAAGAATCGGTTCAGGGTGGCGTCGGAGATGATGAAGTCGCCACGGATCCAGGTGGTCAGTTCCTCGCCGATCAGGGGGACGGCGCCGAACAGCGAGATGATCACCTGGGCACCCCAGTAGGACATCTGTCCCCAGGGCAGCAGGTAGCCGAAGAAGGCCAGCGCCATCAGCACCACGAAGATCAGCATGCCGATCAGCCAGATCAGTTCGCGGGGTTTCTTGTAGGAGCCGTACAGCAGGGCCCGGAACATGTGCAGATAGACCACGATGAAGAAGGCCGAGGCACCGGTGGAATGCATGTAGCGGATCAGCCAGCCCCACTCGACATCGCGCATGATGTGCTCGACCGAAGCGAAGGCCTCGGCGGCGGAGGGCTTGTAGCTCATGGTCAGCCAGATGCCGGTCAGCAACTGATTGACCAGGACCACAAAGGCCAGCACGCCGAACACATACCAGATATTGAAGTTCCTGGGGGTGTAATACTGCCCCATGTGCTTGTTCCAGGTCTCGGTGAGCGGAAAGCGCTCGTCGATCCACCCGAGCAGACCTGTCGTACCCTGATTGTTAGCCATCAAGCAGCCCCCGAATCTTCGCCCACCCTGAGTTGGGTCTCGGTCAAGTACATGTGTGGCGGCACCTCCATATTGGTCGGTGCCGGAACACCCCGGTAGACCCGTCCCGCGATGTCGAAGCGCGAGCCATGACAGGGGCAGAAGAATCCACCTAGCCAGTCCGGACCCAGATCGGCCGGGGCGATCTCCGGCCGGTAAATCGGCGAACAGCCGAGATGGGTACACACACCGAGCATCACCAGAACGTTGGGACTGTCTTCCCGCGCCCTGAACTGGTTGGTCGCGTAGCTCGGCTGGATGGAACTCATGGAATCCGGATCGCGCAGCCGCGGCTCCAGTTCCGACAGGGCGTAGAGCATGGCATCGGTGCGGTTGACGACCCAGACCGGCCGACCCCGCCATTCCACGACCAACATGGCGCCCGGTTCCAGTCGGCTGATGTCGATGTCCACCGGCGCACCCGCCGCCTGCGCCCGTTCGCTGGGCGACCAGGAGGCCAGAAACGGCACCGCCACGAAGGCGGCGCCGACGCCACCGACAACCGCCGCCGAAGCCGTCAGAAAGCGGCGCCGGTTGAGGTTGACCTCATCTACCGTATGCATTGAACATACTCCTGGTACTGGAAATTGCCGGTCTTTCCGATAGGAAAGACAACCCAAGGTTTCGATCGCGGGGATTATACCAAAGCTGCATCACCAGATTCGCCCCGGCTCAGGATTTCACGCAGCGCGGCCAGCAAATGGTGATTGTCCTCCGGCGATCCGACCGTCACCCGCAAGCAGTCGCGCAACAGGCCGCCTGTCGGCGCCAGATTCTTGATCAGCACGCCGCGCGCCAGCAAGCCTTCGAAGATCGCCGTGGCCCGCCCGCCCGGGGCGCGGACCAGTAGGAAATTGGCGGCGCTGGGATAGACCGTCAGACCCGGCAGGCCCGCCAAGGCGGCGGCCAGTTCCGCCCGCGCCTGCTTGATCGCCGCGGCCCGGGCTGCGAGCAGGGTCTGATGCTCCAGGGTGAAAACGACGCTGAGTTGGGTCAGGGTATTGATATTGTAGGGCAGCCGCAGCTTGTCGAATTCCGCCAGCCAGTGCGGCGCGCCGACCAGATAGCCCAGCCGCAGACCGGCCAGACCGACCTTGGACAGGGTACGCAGCAGCAGCAGCTGATCGTAATGACCGACCCAGTCCAGCAGGCTGGCATCGGCGAACGCGCTGTAGGCCTCGTCCACCACCACCAGCCCCGGCGTGGCCTCGATGACGCGCCGGATGGCCACCGGATCGAACAGATTGCCGGTCGGGTTGTTGGGATAGGCCAGGTACACCAGCACCGGCCGGTGGCGCTCGATGGCGGCCAGCATGGCCGACAAGTCCAGGCTGAAATCGGCGGCCAGGGGAACCCCGACATAGTCCAGGCCGGCGAACACCGCCGTCATCCGGTACATGACGAAACTCGGCTCGGGGACCAGCATGCAGCGGCGCGCACCGGTGGCGCCGGGACAGGCCAGAGCCAGGGCCAGCAACTGGATCAGCTCGTCGGAGCCGTTGCCCGGCAGGATATCCAGCGCGTCGGGAATGGCCATGGCGGTGCGCAGTCGCGCCTTGAGCACGGCCGTCCCGGCATCGGGGTAGCGGTTCAGCTCGACCTCCCGCAGCCGTTCCAGCCAGACTTCCAGCAGTTCACCAGGCCAGGGATAGGGATTCTCCATGGCGTCCAGCTTGAGCAAACCGGCCGACAGCGGCACGTGATAGGCGCTGAGGGCACGGATCTCGGGACGGATCAGCTCGGCGGGCGTCACGGTCATGGCAAGGTCGGTAGTGGTTGAACCGTCGCGTCGCGCTCGGCCAGCACCCGCGCCAGCGCATCGATCAGCGCCCGAATGCGCGCGTGTTTCATCTTCATGGCGGCCTTGTTGACGATCAGCCGGGAACTGATATCGGCGATGGCTTGCAGCGGCGCCAGACCGTTGGCGCGCAGGGTGTTGCCGGTGTCCACCACATCGACGATATAGTCGGCCAGGCCGGCCAGTGGCGCCAGTTCCATGGAACCGTACAGCTTGATGATCTCGACTTGCTGTCCCCGGGCAGCGAAATAGCGCCGGGCGACGTTGACGTATTTGGTCGCCACCCGTGGCCGGCGGCGCGGCACGCTGTCCGGAAATCCAGCCAGCATCAGCCGGCAACGAGCGATGCCCAGATCCAGCGGCTCGTACAAACCCTCACCGCCATGCTCCAGCAACACATCCTTGCCGGCTACGCCCAGATCGGCGGCGCCGTACTGGACATAGGTGGGCGCGTCGGTGGCGCGTACCACCACCAGCTGCAAATCGGGCCGATTGGTCGGCAGGATCAGTCGGCGGCTGCGCTCCGGGTCCTCGACCGGTGCTATGCCGATCGCCGCCAGCAGCGGCAGGGTCTGATCGAGAATCCGACCCTTGGACAAGGCCAGCGTCAACGGTGCACTCATGGCTCAGTTCGGCACCCGACGGATCCGGGCACCGAGCTGGGTCAGCTTTTCCTCGATGCATTCGTAGCCCCGATCGATATGATAGACCCGATCCACCAGGGTCTCGCCACGCGCCACCAGGCCAGCCAGGATCAGGCTGGCCGAGGCGCGCAGATCGGTAGCCATCAAGGGGGCGCCAGTGAGCTGGGCAACCCCGGTGCTGATCGCGGTATTGCCTTCCAGCTGGATCCGAGCGCCCATGCGGTGCAGCTCGCTGACATGCATGAAGCGGTTCTCGAACACGGTTTCGGTAATCGTGCCGACCCCCTCGGCCACCGCATTCAAGGCCACGAATTGAGCCTGCATATCGGTGGGAAAGGCCGGATAGGGCGAGGTACGGATATGCACGGCGCGGGGCCGCCGGCCGTGCATGTCCAGCTCGATCCAATCGGGGCCGGTGTTCACGCTGGCGCCAGCCTCCTCCAGCTTCAGCAACACGGCGTCCAGCAGATCGGGGCGGGTATCCTTGATCTTGATCCGGCCGCGGGTAATGGCCGCCGCCACCAGATAGGTGCCGGTCTCGATCCGGTCCGGCAGGACCCGATAAGCGGTCCCATGCAACCGCTCCACGCCCTCGATCACCAGGGTCGGGCCGCCCATGCCGCTGATCCTGGCGCCCATGGCGTTGAGGCAGTCCGCCAGATCGGTGACTTCGGGTTCGCGCGCGGCATTCTCGATGACCGTGGTCCCGCGCGCCAGCGCCGCCGCCATCATCAGGTTTTCGGTACCGGTCACGGTGACCAGTTCCATCACGATATGCGCGCCATGCAGACGGCCGGAGCTACGCGCCCGAATATAGCCGTTCTCGACCGTGATCTCGGCGCCCATGGCCAGCAGGCCCTGGATATGCAGATTGACCGGCCGCGAGCCGATGGCGCAACCGCCGGGCAGGGATACCTCGGCCCGGCCGTGGCGGGCCAGCAAGGGACCCAGCACCAGGATCGAGGCACGCATGGTCTTGACCAGGTCGTAGGGCGCGCAGAACTCGTCGACGCCACGCGGATCGACCTCGATGTTCATCCGCTCGTCAACCACCAGATGGGCGCCCAGGCGTCCCAGCAATTCCATGGAAGTGGTGACGTCCTGCAGATGCGGTACATTGCTGATCGTGACCGGCTCGTCGGCCAGCAGGGTCGCGGCCAGTATCGGCAGTACCGCATTCTTGGCCCCGGCCGCGCGCAGTTCGCCGTCGAGCGGCCGACCGCCGCTGATGATGAGCTTGCTCACCTCAGTCCCGCTGCTCGCGCCAGGCTTCGGGGGTGAAGGTCTTAAGCGCCAGGGCGTGGATTTCCTGGTTGCTCACCCGATCCCCGAGGGCGGCATACACCATGCGGTGCTGGGCCAGCAGCGGCTTGCCGGCAAAGGCCGAACTGACCACGATGGCTTCGAAATGCACCCCATCATCACCGCGGACGATGACTTCGGCGTCGGGCAGCCGGGTTTCCAGCAGGGTCTTGAGGGTGTCTGCGTTCATGGGTACCCCTGGTGCTTGGCGATAGTCATTCAGCTACCACGGCGATTGCGCTCGCTGAGCTGGTCGATCACTGCTTCCAGGCCTTCACGGCCGATCTGGCTGCCGATCGAGCTGCGGTAGTTGGCGACCAGGCTGACGCCATCGACATTCACATCGTAGATCTGCCAGACCTCGTTACGCCGGTGCAGATTGTAATTGATGGGTATCGCCGGGCCGCTGGCCGGCTGGAGCTGCGAGCGCACCGTGACCCGCTCGGCATCTTCTTCGGCTTGCAGGGGAGCGTAGGTCAGGTTTTCTTCCGCGTACTCCAGCAAGGCGTTGCCATAGGTACGCACCAGCAGGGTCCGGAACTCCTCGGTAAAGCGCTGACGCTGCTCGGGCGTCGCCTCGCTCCAGTGCCGCCCCAGAATCCAACGGGCGATGGTCGGGAAATCGAAATGCGGCAGCACGATCTCGCTGATCAGATCGTACAGTTGATTGGGGTTTTGCCGCAGCGCGACCTGGTTTGCCCGCAACACGGTCTGCATCTCGGCGGCGGTGCTCTGGACCAGCGACAGCGCCTGCTCCGGCTTGTCCGCCAGGGCCGGCGCGGCGGCCAGCAACACCGCCAACATCAGGCTCGATAACGAGTTCATCAAGAATGTTCTCATGGGTGTCATTATCCTCCAAGCACTATTCATGCGTTTTCCAGCACCGGCAGCTTGCCGATCTTCACCCGCCATTCGGCCGGGCCGGTCCGGTGGACCGACTCGCCGCGGCTGTCCACCGCCACGGTAACCGGCATGTCCTCGACCTGGAACTCGTAGATCGCTTCCATGCCCAGATCCTCGAAGGCCAGCACCCGCGACTTGCGGATCGCCTTGGACACCAGATAGGCCGCGCCGCCCACAGCCATCAAATACACCGCCCGATGGTCGCGGATCGCTTCGATCGCCGCCGGACCGCGCTCGGCCTTGCCGACCATGCCCAGCAGTCCGGTGCGCTCCAGCAGGGTGCGGGTGAACTTGTCCATCCGGGTGGCGGTGGTCGGTCCGGCCGGGCCGACCACCTCGTCGCGCACCGGATCGACCGGGCCGACGTAGTAGATGAATCGGTTGGTGAAATCCACCGGCAGCGGCTCGCCGCGGGCTATCATGTCGACCAGCCGCTTATGCGCCGCATCGCGACCGGTGAGCAGCCGACCGTTCAGCAACAGGGTCTCGCCCGGTTTCCAGCTGGCGACTTCCTCGCGGGTCACGCGGTCCAGATTCACCCGCCGCGAGCTGGCCCCGGCCTCCCAGGTCACCGCCGGCCAGTCCTCCAGCCTGGGATGCGGCAGCTCGGCCGGACCGGAGCCGTCCAGGGTGAAGTGGATGTGGCGGGTGGCGGCGCAGTTGGGGATCATCGCCACCGGCTTGTTGGCCGCGTGGGTGGGATAATCCAGAATCTTGACATCCAGCACCGTAGTCAGCCCGCCCAGGCCTTGGGCGCCTATGCCTAAGGCATTGACCTTGTCGAACAGTTCCAGGCGCAGCTGTTCCAGGGTATTGGCCGGACCGCGCGCTTGCAGCTCATGGATGTCGATCGGCTCCATCAGGGCCTGCTTGGCCAGCACCATGGCCTTCTCGGCGGTGCCGCCGATACCGATGCCCAACATCCCCGGCGGACACCAGCCGGCCCCCATGGTGGGTACGGTCTTGAGCACCCAGTCGACGATGGAGTCGGAAGGGTTGAGCATGGCGAACTTGGACTTGGCCTCGGAACCGCCGCCCTTGGCCGCCAGCGTGACCTCGACCGTATCGCCGGGTACCAGCTCCAGGTGGATCACCGCCGGGGTATTGTCACCGGTATTCCGGCGGGCACCGGCCGGATCGGCCAGTATCGAGGCACGCAGCTTGTTGTCCGGATGATTGTAGGCCCGCCGCACGCCCTCGTTGATCATCTCCTCCACGCTCAGCCCGGCCTCCCAGCGCACTTCCATGCCGATTTTCAGGAATACCGTGACGATGCCGGTGTCCTGACAGATCGGCCGGTGGCCCTCGGCGCACATCCGGGAATTGACCAGGATCTGGGCCATGGCATCGCGCGCCGCCACCGAGGCCTCGCGCGCATGGGCCGCCGCCAGCGCGTCGAGATAATCCTTGGGATGGTAATAGGAGATATGTTGCAGCGCATCGGCCACACTCTGGATGAAATCGTTCTGGCGAATCGTTGTCATGCCGCGTACTCGTGTAAGATTCAGCGATACTTTGAAAGGGTCGCTAGTGTACCAGATCCGACCCCGGCGACCCGCAAACAGCGGTGCTCACAAGCCCTCGAAAGTTTCCAAAGGAGCCTTTTTCAATGAGCAACGATTTCGACCAGCAAGCGCTCGACTATCACCGCTATCCCGTCGCCGGCAAGCTACAAATCGTACCCACCAAGCCGCTGGCCAACCAGCGCGACCTGGCGCTGGCCTACTCACCCGGCGTCGCCGCCGCCTGTCTGGCCATCGTCGATGATCCGGCCGAAGCCGCCAACCTGACCGCCAGGGGCAATCTGGTGGCGGTGATTTCCAACGGCAGCGCCGTCCTCGGTCTGGGCAATATCGGCCCGCTGGCCTCCAAGCCGGTCATGGAGGGCAAAG
>CAYMHN010000039.1:0-12337 GCA_964390235.1 uncultured Candidatus Competibacteraceae bacterium | reverse complement strand
GCACCAACTGGCCCGGCAGGCCATGGGGCTGGGCAGCGACCTGCCGATGCTGATGCGCTCCGTCCAACGATGAGCCCAGCCATCGAGGTCGAGGATCTCAGCAAGCGGTTCGGCGCGGTACGGGCCGTCGATGCGATCGGCTTCCGGGTGGAGCGTGGCCAGACCTGTGCCCTGCTGGGCGGCAACGGCGCCGGCAAGACCACCACCATCGCCATGCTGCTGGGTCTGCTGCTGCCCAGCGCCGGACGGATCCGCATCCTGGGCGACGACATGCTGCGGACCCGCTACCGGGTATTGCCGCGGATCAATTTCTCCTCGCCCTATGTCGATCTGCCGCAACGGCTGACCGTGGCCGAAAACCTGACGGTCTATGCCCGGCTGTACGGTTTGCGCCGACCGGAGCGGCGCTTGCGGGAGCTGGGCGAACTGCTGGATATCACGCAGTTCTTCAAACGCCCGTACCGAGGACTGTCCGCGGGTCAGAAAACCCGGGTAGCCCTGGCCAAGGCCTTGCTCAATGAACCCGAGTTGCTGCTGCTGGACGAACCCACGGCCTCGCTGGATCCGGACAGTGCCGATCGGATCCGCACGGTGCTGGTCGATTATCAGCGCCAGCAGGGTTCCACCGTATTACTGGCTTCGCACAATATGAACGAGGTCGAACGACTGTGTAGTCAGATCATCATGCTGCGCAGCGGGCGCATCGTCGATACCGGCACCCCCGAGGCGCTGATCCATCGCCATGGACGCCGCAACATGGAAGAAGTGTTTCTGGCCATCGCCCGCCAGCAGATCATCGCATGACCGCGACGCTGACCCGCATCGGCGCGCTGGTGCTGCGTTATCTGTACCTGCTGCGCGGTTCCTGGCCGCGGGTGCTGGAACTGGCCTACTGGCCGACCATGCAGATGGTGCTGTGGGGCTTCATCACCCGCTTCTTCATGACCGACAGCACGGTGCTGGGCCAGGCCGCCGGGCTGCTGATCTCGGGTGTGCTGTTGTGGGACGTGCTGTTTCGTAGTCAACTCGGGGTATCGGTGGTGTTCTTCGAGGAATTGCACTCACGCAATCTCGGCCATCTGTTCGTCAGTCCGCTACGCCCCTGGGAACTGATCGCCGCCCTGCTCGTGATCAGCATGCTGCGCACCCTGATCGGGGTGACGGCGGCGGCGGTCCTGGCGGTCTGGTTCTATGATTACCATCTGCTCGATCTGGGTCTGGCGCTGATCGGCTTCTTCGCCAATCTGATGGCCATGGGCTGGGCCATCGGACTGCTGGTGGCGGCGCTGGTCCTGCGCCAGGGACTGGGCGCCGAGAGTATCGCCTGGGTGGCGATCTTCGCCCTGGCCCCGATCTGTGGGATCTATTACCCCATCGCCACCCTGCCCGACTGGCTGCAAGCCGTCGCCTGGGCGATGCCGGCCAGCTACGTGTTCGAGGGCATGCGGGCGGTGCTGCTGGAGCAGACCTTCCGGCTCGATCTGCTGCTGTGGGCGATCGGCCTGAATCTGCTGTATCTGGGTATCGGCATCGCCGTGTTCATCGGCACGTTCCACGTAGCCCGTCGGCGCGGGCTGCTGCTGCAGACCGGCGAGTGAGGGTTCAGCGGGCCGACGCCAGGCGGTCGGCCTGACGGGTGGTTTCCGGCAAGCGGTAGCGAGTGGTGCAGGCCATCACGTAATCGATGGCCGTGGTCAAGTTGACCCGGTGGCCGATCGAGACATAGAGTGGTTTGACCGCTGGGCGGGTGCGCAGCACCGCGCCTATGGTTTCAGCCCCGTCCAGCAACGGCGTCCAGCCGCCCCGGTGTTCGGGTACCGGTCCATGCCGGCCGCACAAACGCGACTTGGCGACCCCTATGGTCGGTTGGTCGAGCAGCACCCCGAGATGGCTGGCGATGCCCAGACGGCGCGGATGAGCGATGCCCTGGCCATCGCAGAGCAGCAGATCGGGCAAGGTTTCAAGCCGTTCCAGTGCCTCCAGCACCACCGGCAACTCGCGAAACGACAGCAGTCCGGGCACATAGGGAAAAGTCGTTGGACGGCGCGCCAGCGCCTGATCCAGGCGTTCCATCCCGGGCAGCGCCAGGACGACCACCGCCGCCCGGCTGACCTCGCCACGCTGCTCGAAACCAACATCAATACCCGCCACCCGTCTCACTACTGGCAGGCGATCCCGCCGTTCCACCCGGACGGACAAGCGCTGCTGGAGGACGCGCGCCTCGGCCGGTGACAGATCCCAGGAATGGGCGGGAATGGCGGGCATAGTGTCCCTTCTGGTGCAAAAGCTATCGTGATTTCACAATACAGAATATAATTTGCATTATGCACACTTCGATACAGGTTATCGACCGCCTCGTCGCGCTGCTCGATGCCATCGCCACCAATGAGGGCGCCAGTAATCTCAAGACCTTGGCCAAGGCCGCCGATCTGCACCCGTCAACCGCCTTTCGCATCCTGGCGTCACTGGTCGATCACCACCTGGTCGAACGCAACGAGGTCGGCCATTACCAACTCGGCGTCAAACTGCTGCAACTCGGCAGTCGGGTGCAGAACCGGCTGGACATTCGGCGCGAAGCCCGGCCGATTCTCGAATGGCTGCGCGACGAGATCAACGAGACGGTCAATCTCATCGTCCGGGAAGGCGACGAAGTCGTGTATGTGGAACGGATCGCCCCGAGCCGGATGATGCGGGTGGAACAGGCCATCGGCGGCCACATGCCCCTGCATGTTACCGCCGTGGGCAAACTGTTCCTGGCCGAGAACGGCGCCGAAGCCTGCCTCGATTATGCCGAGCGTACCGGTCTGAAGCCGCGCACCACGCACTCCATCACCGACCCCACCCGGCTCTGGCGCAATGTACGCGATGCCCTGCAGCAGGGTTATGCGCTGGACGATCAGGAAGCCGAGCAGGGCGTGGGCTGCATCGGCGTGCCGGTGCGCGACAGCACGCAGCGAATGATTGCCGGGATCTCGGTCTCGGCCCCCTTTGAACGGCGCGATCTGGCCTGGGTGCCGATCATCATGCGGGCCGGCGAGCAGTTGTCCGCGCGGCTCGGCTTCCATCCTTGAACCCCTCCCCCTCAAGAGGAGGGGATTATCTTGTCGGGACGCGGTCCATATCGTATTCATTCTTGAGGAGAACCAAGCATGGCTTTCATCACTGAACAGCAACCCGGGGTACACGGCACGCCCGATCCGGAAACCCGGAACTACGTCTTCAACCACTCGATGCTGCGGGTCAAGGACCCGGCGGTCTCGCTGGATTTCTACACCCGCGTCATGGGGATGCGGCTATTGCGCAAGCTGGATTTCCCGGAACTGAAGTTCTCGCTGTATTTTCTGGCCATGCTGCCCGAGGGCGAAACCGTGCCCGAGGACACCGGCGAACGCACGATTTACACCTTCGGCCGGCAGTCGGTGCTGGAACTGACCCATAACTGGGGCACCGAGAACCAGGACGACTTCCACTACCACAACGGTAATACCGAACCCCAGGGTTTCGGTCACATCTGCTTCTCGGTGCCGGCGCTGCAACCGGCTTGCCAGCGTTTCGAGATACTGGGCGTCGAGTTCGTCAAGAAACCGGATCAGGGCAAGATGAAGGACATCGCTTTCATCAAGGACCCGGACGGTTACTGGATCGAGATTGTGCAGGCCAGCTTGCTGCCCGCACTGGGTCGCTGAGCGGATGGCCGCCATGACCGCCGTGATTGACGATGCGACGCCAGCGGTCAGCGTCGCAACCCTGCGCACCGCGTTGGAACGCGGCCTGCCCGCCGGCAATGTCCTGACTGACGCCGAGCAGCTACGACCCTATGAATGCGATGGTCTGTCGGCCTACCGCCAGCTGCCGCGCGCGGTGGTAATGCCGGAAACCGTCGAACAGGTCCAGCAGGTATTGCGCACCTGCCACGAGTTGCACGTCCCGGTGGTCGCCCGCGGCGCCGGTACCAGTCTGTCGGGCGGCGCCCTGCCCCATGCCGAGGGCGTGCTGCTGGTGATGGCCAAGTTCAACCGGATACTCGACATCGACCCGGCCAACCGGCGCGCCCGGGTGCAACCCGGGGTGCGCAATCTGGCGATCTCCGAGGCGGTGGCGCCTTACGGCCTCTACTATGCCCCCGACCCCAGCTCGCAGATCGCCTGCTCGATCGGCGGCAATGTGGCCGAGAACGCCGGCGGCGTGCATTGTCTGAAATACGGACTGACCGTGCACAACATCCTCGGCGTCGAGATGGTGACCATCGAGGGCGAGCGGCTGACCCTGGGCAGCGGCGGCCTGGACGCCCCCGGCTACGATCTGCTGGCGCTGATCAACGGCTCCGAGGGCATGCTGGGCGTGATCGTCGAGATCACCGTCAAGCTGCTGCCCGAGCCCGAGACGGCCCAGGTTGTGATGGCCGCTTTCGACCGGGTCGATAGCGCGGGCCAGGCGGTCGCCGACATCATTGCCGGCGGCATCACCCCGGGCGGACTGGAGATGATGGACAACGGCATCATCCGCGCCGCCGAGGATTTCGTGCACGCCGGCTATCCGGTCGATGCGGAAGCGATTCTGCTGTGCGAACTGGACGGCACCGCGGCCGAGGTCTCCGAGCAGATCGAGCAGGTGCGCGCGGTGGTCGAGCGCGCCGGCGCCACCGAGGTGCGCGTCTCTCGCGACGACCAGGAACGGGCCCTGTTCTGGGCCGGACGCAAGGCGGCTTTCCCGGCCGTGGGCCGGATCTCGCCCGACTACTACTGCATGGATGGCACCATCCCACGCCGTGAACTGCCCAAGGTCCTCAACGGCATTCAGGATCTGTCCCGGCATTACGGGCTGGGGGTGGTCAATGTGTTCCATGCCGGCGACGGCAATCTGCACCCGCTGATCATGTACGACGCCAATCAACCCGGCCAGCTGGAGCGGGCCGAGGCGCTGGGTGGCGCGATCCTGGAGCTGTGCATCGAGGTCGGCGGCACCATTACCGGCGAGCACGGTGTGGGGGTGGAGAAGCTCAACCAGATGTGCGTGCAGTTCACGGTCCCCGAACTGGAACAGTTCCACGCGCTGAAAGCCGCCTTCGACCAGCGCGGCCTGCTCAATCCCGGCAAGGCGGTGCCGACCCTGGCGCGCTGCGCCGAATTCGGCGCCATGCATGTGCATGGCGGTCAACTGCCCTTCCCCGAACTGGAGCGGTTCTGAAATGAGTCGCGCGGCGAACCGTCTGGATGCACTAGCCCGCGAGCTGGCCGAACAGGTCCGGGCTGCCACCGCCGAGCGCAACCCGCTGCGCATTCAGGGCAGCGGCAGCAAGGCGTTCCACGGTCGGCGCGTCAACGATCAGGCCCGGCCGCTGGACCTCACCGGCTATCAGGGTGTCATCGGTTACGAACCGACCGAGCTGGTGATCACCGCCGCGGTCGGCACCTCCCTGGAAACCCTGGACGCCACACTGGCCGAAGGCAAGCAGATGCTTGGCTTCGAGCCGCCGCGCTTCGGACCCGCCGCGACCCTGGGCGGCACCGTGGCCTGCGGTCTATCGGGTCCGATCCGCCCTTACACGGGCTCGGTGCGCGATTTCGTACTGGGCGTGAAAATCATCAATGGCAAGGGGGAAATCCTGCGCTTCGGCGGTCAGGTGATGAAGAATGTCGCCGGCTACGATGTCTCGCGGCTGATGGTCGGCAGTCTCGGCACCCTGGGCGTGTTGCTGGAAGTCTCGCTGCGGGTGCTGCCGCGTCCGGCGATGGAACAAACCCTGGTTCAGGAGGCCGGTCAGGCCACGGCCATCGAACAACTGGCCGGCTGGTCGAACAAGCCTTATCCACTGACCGGGGTGGTCTGCGACGGCCGGCAGCTGTACCTCCGGCTATCGGGCAGCGCCAGCGGCGTGGCCGCCGCGGCCGATGCCATCGGCGGTGACCTCCTGCCGGCCGAACAGGCTGAAGCATTCTGGTCGGATCTGCGTGAACAACGCCTGGCGTTCTTCGCCGGTGACGCCCCGCTATGGCGTCTGTCACTACCGCCCGCCACACCCCCCCTGCCCGGCGCCTCGCTGCTGGACTGGGGCGGCGCCCAGCGCTGGCTGCGCAGCGACGCCGAGCCGGACAGCGTGTTCTCCGCCGCCCGAGCGGTCGGTGGACATGCCACCCTGTTTCGCGGCGGTGACCGCGCCGGGTCCGTCTTTCAGCCACTATCGCCCGAACTGCTGGCCCTGCATCAGCGTCTCAAGACCAGCTTCGACCCGGCGGGCATCTTCAACCCCGGCCGTCTCTATCCGGAGTTGTAAGCCATGCAGACCCAACTTGCCGACTTCGTCAAGAACACCCCCGAGGGCCGCGAGGCGGAAGCCATACTGCGGACCTGCGTCCACTGCGGTTTCTGCACCGCCACCTGTCCGACCTATCAGCTGCTGGGTGACGAACTCGACGGCCCGCGCGGCCGCATCTACCTGATCAAGCAGTTCCTGGAAGGGCATGAGGTCACCCGCAAGACCCAGGTGCACCTGGATCGCTGTCTGACCTGCCGCTCCTGCGAGACCACCTGCCCCTCCGGCGTGAACTACCACCGCTTGGCCGATATCGGCCGTGGGCTGATCAGCGAACGGGTTCGGCGGCCACCGATCGAGCGACTGCTGCGCCGGGCGCTGCGCATGGTGCTCCCGCATCGCGGCCGGTTCACCCCCCTGCTGCGGCTGGGACAAACCGTGCGCGGCATCCTGCCCGGCAGCCTGCGGGCCACGGTTCCCATCCGGCAGCCAGCCGGTCCCTGGCCGGTCAACCAGCATGAGCGCAAGATGCTGATCCTGGACGGTTGCGTGCAACCGGCCATCGCCCCGGACATCAACGCGGCCACCGCGCGGGTGCTGGATCGACTCGGCATACAGCTGATCACCACGCCCAAGGCGGGGTGCTGTGGCGCGGTCAGCCATCATCTCGACGCCCATGCCGAAGGCCTGGATTTCATGCGTCGCAATATCGATGCCTGGTGGCCGCAGATCGAAGCCGGCGCCGAAGCCATCGTCATGACGGCCAGCGGTTGCGGCGCCCAGGTCAAGGACTACGGGCATCTTCTGGCCCATGACCCGGCGTATGCGGACAAGGCCACCCGGGTCAGCGCCCTGGCTCGCGACATCGGCGACATCCTGAACGACGAGGCCTTGGAACAACTGCCGGTCACTCCGCCCGGACCCGTGGCGTTCCACACGCCCTGCACCTTGCAGCACGCCCTGCGCACCCACGGAAAGGTCGAGCAGGTGCTGCGCCGACTCGGCTTCACCCTGACGCCGGTGGCCGACCCCCATCTGTGCTGCGGCTCCGCCGGTACCTACTCGATCTTGCAACCAACCCTGTCGCAACAGCTCAAGCGCAACAAGCTCAAGGCGCTGGAGGCCGGCAATCCCACGCTGATCATGACGGCCAATATCGGTTGTCTGACCCATTTGCAAAGCGGCACCGAGCGCCCGGTCAGACACTGGATCGAGGTCGTGGATCGGGCCTGCAGCTGAACGACGAGACCGTAATGGAGACCGCCCGTTCCACGCGCATCAGCGTCACCGGAGAGCGCCGCGGCCGCTACCGGGCGATGCGCAAGGTCAGCCTGATCGGCGCGGCGGTCAATACCGTGCTGGCGCTGGTCAAGCTGGTGGGCGGCTGGCTGACCCAATCCCAGGCGCTGATCGCCGACGGATTGCATTCCTTCGCCGATCTGGTCACCGATGGTCTGGTGATCTTTGCCGCCCGCCACAGCAATCAGGCCGCCGACGAGGATCATCCCTACGGCCATGCGCGCATCGAGACGGCGGTCACGGTCGCCCTGGGCGCGGTGCTGATCCTCACCGGGCTGGGCATCAGCATCGATGCCGGCCAGCGTCTGCTGCAACCGGACCAACTGCTGATGCCGGGCGCCATGGCCATGGTCATCGCCGTGATCTCCATCCTGGCCAAGGAATGGCTGTACCGGTACACGCTGAACGTCGGTCGCCGGATCAATTCGGCGCTGCTCAAGGCCAATGCCTGGCATCACCGCACCGACTCGATTTCCTCCATCGTCGTGGTGATCGGAGTCGGCGGCACCCTGCTGGGCCTGAACGCACTGGACGCCCTGGCCGCCATCGGCGTGGCCTTGATGATCATCAAGGTCGGCTGGGACCAGGCCTGGCATGCCATCCGGGAACTGGTCGACACCGGTCTGGAGCCGGAACAGCTGACTACCATTCGCGAGGCCATCGTCGATGTCGACGGAGTACGCGATTTGCACATGCTGCGCACCCGACGCATGGGTGGCGAGGCGCTGGTCGATGTCCACATCCAGGTCAATCCCCGACTCAGTGTCTCCGAGGGCCATCAGATCGGCGAATTCGTGCGTCTCAAGCTGGTCGACTCGATCGTGGAAGTCAGCGACGTGACCGTCCATATCGACCCCGAGGATGATGCCGAAAGCCATCTGTCCATCGGTTTACCCTTGCGCCGCGAGATTCTGGCCGAGCTGCAGCGGCGTTGGCATCGGGTACTCGATCCGACCGCGCTCAAGGCGGTCACGCTGCACTATCTGAGTGGCCGGATCGATGTCGATGTCATCGTTTCCCTGGATGCCGTCGAGGATCTGAACCAGGCCCGCGATCTGACGGAACGCCTGCGGCAGGCGGTCGGCGATCTGGGTGTGATTGGCGCCTTGCAAATCTACTTTGGTTGATGCACTAAAATAGTGCAAAAGAATTTCTTTTGCACTATCATTGCCCAACGCGCTTACCATTTTGCCCTCCATCCAGCTGATTTTCAGGCATTCGGCTACTGGCACGGTTTCTGCAAACTTCAGCAAGCCAAATGATTCAAGCAGATTCACATCGTGTTCACTACTGATCCCAAAGTTCCAAGGAGTCACGCATGACCCCCGCTGAGATTTTCACGCTGATCCAGGAAAAAGAAATCAAGTTCATCGACTACCGATTCACCGATACCAAGGGCAAGCAGCAGCATGTGACGGTGCCGGCCAGCACGCTGGAAGATGAAGTCTTTGAAAGCGGCAAGATGTTCGACGGCTCCAGCATCGCCGGCTGGAAAGGCATCAATGAGTCCGACATGATTCTGCTACCGGACCCGGCATCGGCCGCCATCGATCCGTTCTACGAAGAAACCACCCTGAACCTGATCTGCGATGTCATCGAGCCCAACACCATGCAGGGCTACGAGCGCGATCCGCGGTCGCTGGCCAAGCGGGCGGAAGCCTATCTGAAAGCCTCGGGCGTGGGCGACACGGCCTACTTCGGCCCGGAAAACGAGTTCTTCGTGTTCGACGATGTGCGCTGGAGCGCCGGCATGCAGGGGGCCTCCTACAAGCTCGATTCCTCGGAAGCGCACTGGAACGCGGAAACCATCTATCCCGATGGCAATATGGGTCACCGCCCCACCGTCAAGGGTGGCTATTTTCCGGTACCGCCGGTCGATTCGCTGCAAGACATGCGCAGCTCCATGTGTCTGGCCATGGAGGAAATGGGCCTGACCGTCGAGGTGCATCACCACGAGGTCGCCACCGCCGGCCAGTGCGAGATCGGGGTCCAGTTCGCCACCCTGGTCAAGAAGGCCGACGAACTCCAGACCTACAAGTACTGCGTCCACAATATCGCCCACAACTACGGCAAGACCGCGACCTTCATGCCCAAGCCCCTGGTCGGCGACAATGGCAACGGCATGCATGTCCATCAGTCGGTTGCCAAGGACGGGGTCAACCTGTTCTCGGGCGAACTGTACGGTGGCCTGTCGGAAACCGCGCTGTACTACATCGGCGGCATCATCAAGCACGCCAAGGCGCTGAACGCTTTCACCAATGCCTCCACCAACTCCTACAAGCGCCTGGTACCGGGCTTCGAAGCACCGGTATTGCTGGCCTATTCCGCCCGCAACCGTTCGGCCTCGATCCGCATCCCCTGGGTCGCCAGCCCCAAGGCCCGCCGGATCGAAGTGCGCTTCCCGGATTCGACCGCCAATCCCTATCTGGCCTTCAGCGCCATGCTGATGGCCGGCATCGATGGCATTCTCAACAAGATCCATCCCGGCGAGGCCATGGACAAGGATCTGTACGACCTGCCGCCGGAAGAGGAAAAAGCCATTCCGCATGTCGCCGGCTCGCTGGAAGAAGCCCTGGACGAGCTGGACAAGAATCGCGACTTCCTCAAGGCGGGGGGGGTATTCACGGACGATGTGATCGATGCGTATATCAGTCTGAAAATGGCCGATGTGCTGCGCATGAGAATGACCACGCATCCGGTTGAATTCGATATGTATTACAGCGTCTGAGACCGTCGCCATGACCGGACCCCAACGCCCCGTCCTGGGGCGTTGTTGTTCAGGACTCCAACGATGCGCAATTTTGGTGCATCGGGTGCATTTTCCGCCGACGGCCACCCATGAGCAGTCCAGCACGCCCCGATGACTACCCGCGCCGGGTCCTCGAAACCATGCTGACCAGCCTGGTGGTGCTTGATGAGGATCTGCGCATCCGGTTCATGAACTCGGCCGCCGAGATCCTGTTCGCCTTGAGCTTCCGGCAGGCGCGCGGCCAGCGCTTTCAGGTTCTGGCCCGCGGCCCGGACAGCCTGCTGAGCGGATTCCGGCACAGTCTGGCCGAAGGCCATCCGTTCACCGAGCGGGAGGTCCTGCTGTCCCTCCCCAGCGAGCACAGCATCACCGTCGATTTCACCGTATTGCCCCTGGCCACCTCGGGCGGAGCACTGGAGCTGCTGCTGGAACTGCGCCAGGTAGACCGGCAGCTGCGGATCAACCGCGAGGAACATCTGCTGGCCCAGCACCATACCGCCCGCATCCTGATCCGCAACCTGGCCCATGAAGTCAAGAACCCGCTAGGTGGACTGCGCGGCGCCGCCCAGTTGCTGGAGCGGGAACTGCCCGAGCCGGGACTGCGCGAATACACGCAGATCATCATCGGCGAGGCCGACCGGCTGCGCGCCCTGGTCGATCGCATGCTGGGACCATCGACCCCGACTCGGCACCGGGAAGTCAACATCCATCAGGTGCTCGAACGGGTCCGCGGCCTGGTGCTGGCGGAAAACGAGCCCGATCTGCATATCGCCCAGGACTACGATCCGAGCATCCCGCTGCTGATCGGCGACAGCGATCAGCTGATCCAGGCCCTGCTCAACATCGTCCGCAATGCCGCCCAGGCACTGGAAGGTCGTGGCACGGTGGTGCTGCGGACCCGGGTGCAGCGTCAGTGCAATATCGGCCCCAAACGCCACAAGCTGGTGGCCCAGATCGATGTCATCGATGACGGCCCGGGAATTCCCGAACACCTGCGCGAGGACATTTTCTACCCCATGGTCAGCGGCGCCGGTCACGGCAGCGGTCTGGGCCTGTCCATCGCCCAGATCCTGGTCAGCCAGCACGGCGGGCTGATCGAGTTCACCAGCCGTCCCGGCGAAACCGTGTTCACCCTGTTGCTGCCCCTGGAGAACGGTGATGGCTAAGCGCACCCAAGTCTGGGTGATCGACGATGATCATTCGATACGCTGGGTGCTGCAACGCGCACTGAGCGGCGCCGAACTCGATGTCCGCACCTTCGATGACGGCGCCAGCGCCCTGGAGTCACTGGCCCAGAGCCAGCCGGACGTGATCATGGCCGATATCCGCATGCCTGGCCTGGATGGTCTGACCCTGCTGTCACGCATCCAGCAGCAGCTGCCCACCCTGCCGGTGATCATCATGACCGCCCATTCCGATCTGGACAGCGCGGTCTCGGCCTATCAGGGTGGCGCCTTCGAGTATCTGCCCAAACCCTTCGATGTCGACGAGGCGGTGGCCCTGGTCCAGCGCGCCCGCGCGCGCAACCCGCAACCCCGGCGGACGGTCGAACAGGACTCGCCTCCGCCCGAGATCATCGGCGAAGCACCCGCCATGCAGGAGGTGTTTCGCGCCATCGGCCGTCTCAGCCGGTCCAATATCACGGTACTGATCAATGGCGAATCCGGCACCGGCAAAGAACTGGTGGCGCGCGCCCTGCACCGCCACAGCCCGCGCCGGACCGGTCCGTTCATCGCCATCAACACCGCCGCCATCCCGCGCGATCTGCTGGAATCCGAGCTGTTCGGTCACGAGCGAGGGGCCTTCACCGGTGCCCAGACCTCGCGCCAGGGCCGGTTCGAACAGGCCGACGGGGGTACCCTGTTTCTGGATGAAATCGGCGACATGCCGCCGGAATTGCAGACCCGGCTACTGCGGGTCCTGGCCGAGGGGGAGTTCTATCGGGTCGGCGGGCATACGCCCACCCACGTCGATGTGCGCATCATCGCCGCGACCCACCAGAACCTCGCACAGGCTGTCCGCGCCGGGCGGCTTCG
>CAYMHN010000038.1:12203-12361 GCA_964390235.1 uncultured Candidatus Competibacteraceae bacterium | reverse complement strand
CAGAAGCTGCTTCAGAAGTGCGATTACGACGTCGAGAAAGCCCAGACCGGAATCGTCTACATCGATGAGATCGACAAGATTTCTCGCAAGTCCGACAACCCTTCGATCACCCGTGACGTTTCCGGGGAGGGTGTCCAACAGGCGCTGCTCAAGCTGAT
>CAYMHN010000038.1:0-12193 GCA_964390235.1 uncultured Candidatus Competibacteraceae bacterium | reverse complement strand
CCTCGGTCCCGCCGCAGGGCGGGCGCAAGCACCCGCAGCAGGAATTCCTGCAGGTCGATACCGGCAATATCCTGTTCATTTGCGGCGGGGCTTTCGCTGGCCTGGACAAGCTGATCCGGGACCGGTCCGAGAAGGGCGGCATCGGTTTTGCAGCCGAGGTCAAGAGCAAGCAGCATCGCCATTACGACGCCCTGCTGAGCAGCGTGGAGCCCGAGGATCTGATCAAGTACGGGCTGATTCCCGAGTTTGTCGGCCGCTTGCCGGTGATCGCCACCCTGCAGGAACTTGACGAGGAAGCGCTGGTGCGCATCCTGATCGAGCCCAAGAATGCCATTACCAAGCAGTTCACCAAGCTGTTCGAGATGGAGAACTGCGCCATCGAATTCCGTGAGGATGCCTTGCGCGCCGTGGCCCGCCGAGCCATGGAGCGCAAGACCGGGGCGCGTGGTCTGCGTACCATTCTGGAGCAGGTGCTGTTGGACACGATGTACGATCTGCCCAGCATGGCCGATGTCACCAAGGTCGTCGTCGACGAAGCCGCGATCAGCGGTGAGTCCAAGCCCCTGTTCATCTATCAGCAGAGCGAACCGCGCCGCGTCGCTTCGTCCGATTGACGCACTGCCGGCCGACCGTGTCTCGCACACGCGGGGCTTGCAATCTCTGCCGGGCGCCCCGATATCCGGGATTCGGGGGTTTGACTCGCCTTTGTTATCTCGCCGCTTTACCTACATGAGGAATCACCATGGAACAACGTCGACAGCAAACCACCATGGCTGATGATGCCCGCGTACCCGTTCTACCGCTGCGTGATGTGGTGGTTTATCCGAGCATGGTAATCCCGCTGTTCGTCGGCCGGGAAAAGTCGATCAGGGCGCTCGATATCGCGATGGAGAACGGCAAGACCATCGTGCTGGTGGCCCAGACCAGCGCCGATGTAGACGATCCCGCCGAGACCGATCTCTATCACATCGGTACCGCTTCGAACATCTTGCAGCTGCTGAAACTCCCCGATGGAACGGTCAAGGTGCTGGTCGAGGGTAGTCAGCGGGTGCGGATCGAGGGCTACACCGAGACCGAACAATGTTTTCTGGCCCGCATCGCCTTGATGGAGCAGCCCGCTGCGGCGGCCGATCGGGATGCGGAAGTGCTGATGCGCACCGTGCTGACCACTTTCGATCAGTATGTGAAACTCAACAAGAAAATTCCCGGTGAGGTGCTGACTTCCCTGGGTGGGATCAGCGATCCCAGCCGACTGGCCGACACCATCGCCGCCCACATGGCCATGAAGCTGGACGAGAAACAGAAGATTCTCGAAATCATCGATGTGCACGAGCGGCTCGAATACCTGCTGCAAGTCATCCAGGGCGAAACCGATGTGCTGCAAGTGGAGAAACGGATTCGCAACCGGGTCAAGCAGCAGATGGAGAAAAGCCAGCGCGAGTATTATCTGAACGAGCAGATGAAAGCGATTCAGAAGGAACTCGGCGATATGGAGGATGCGCCCAGCGAGGTTGAGGAACTCGCCAAGCGGATCGAGACTGCGGGCATGCCCAAGGAAGCCAAGGAAAAGGCGCTGACGGAACTGGGCAAACTCAAGATGATGTCGCCCATGTCGGCGGAGGCGACCGTGGTGCGGAACTATCTCGACTGGCTGCTGAGCGTGCCATGGAAGAAGCAGTCCAAGATCCGGCGTGATCTGGCGGGCGCGGAAAAGATCCTGGAAACCGATCACTATGGACTGGAGTCGGTCAAGGAGCGCATCCTGGAGTATCTGGCGGTGCAGCAACGGGCCCGCAAGCTGAAAGGGCCGATCCTGTGTCTGGTGGGTCCACCCGGTGTCGGCAAGACCTCCCTGGGCCGTTCCATCGCCCGGGCCACCAACCGCAAGTTTTCCCGCATGTCGCTGGGCGGAGTGCGTGACGAGGCTGAAATTCGCGGCCACCGGCGCACCTATATCGGTTCGCTACCGGGCAAGATCATCCAGAACATGGCCAAGGTGGGAACCCGCAATCCACTGTTTCTGCTCGACGAGATCGACAAGATGTCGATGGATTTCCGGGGAGACCCGAGCTCGGCGCTGCTGGAGGTGCTGGACCCCGAGCAGAACCATACCTTCAGTGATCACTATCTGGAGGTGGATTTCGACTTGTCCCACGTCATGTTCGTCGCCACCGCCAATTCGCTCAATATTCCGGGCCCGCTACTCGATCGCATGGAGGTAATCCGTATCCCGGGCTACACCGAGGACGAGAAACTCAATATCGCGACCCGTTACTTGGTTCCCAAGCAGTTGAAGAACAACGGGCTGCGGACCAGCGAAATCGATATCGCCGAGTCCGCCATACGGGGCATCATCCGCTACTACACCCGGGAAGCCGGGGTGCGCAATCTCGAGCGGGAGATTTCCAAGATCGGCCGCAAGGTGGTCAAGCAGGTAATCCTGAAGCCCAAGAATCAGAAGATCTCGGTCACGCTCAAGAACCTCGACAAGTTTCTCGGCGTGCGGCGGTTTCGCTATGGGTTGGCCGAGGAGCAGGACCAGGTTGGACAGGTCACCGGCCTGGCCTGGACCGAAGTCGGTGGCGAGTTGCTGTCCATCGAGGCGGCGCTGGTGCCCGGCAAGGGAAAACTCATCCATACCGGCCAGCTGGGAGCGGTGATGCAGGAATCGATTCAGGCTGCGCTGACCGTGGTGCGCAGCCGGGCCGATAGCTTGGGGATCGACGCGGATTTTCATCAGAACAACGATTTCCATATCCATGTGCCGGAAGGGGCCACACCCAAGGATGGGCCCAGCGCCGGCATCGGCATGTGTACCGCCCTGATTTCCTCGCTGACTCGGATTCCGGTGCGGGCGAATGTCGCAATGACGGGCGAGATCACCTTGCGCGGGCAGATTCTGCCGATCGGTGGTTTGAAGGAGAAGCTCCTGGCGGCGCACCGTGGCGGGATCGAGGTGGTCATCATTCCCGAGGAAAACCGCAAGGATCTGGCCGATATTCCCAAGAATATCCTGGGCAAGCTGGATATCCAGCCGGTCAAGTGGATCGATGAAGTGCTGGAAATCGCCCTGCAGCGAATGCCGGTGCCGGTCAGCAACAAGCCCCCCGCGCTGCCGGAACTCGAAAAAAAGCAAGGAGGGCGCTCACGCCGGCCTCAGGACAAGGTTGTTGCGCACTGACAACAGTTGTGCCCAAAATCACGAGAATTGTTTGTACCGCGCGGAATATCGTCCTATGATAGTCTGTGGAAGCTGTTGCACTCGTGATTTTGCGGGCTTCCCCCATTCGCCGATAACCGCAATAAAGGGAACAGTACATGAATAAGAGCGAATTGATTGCAGCAGTGGCCGAGTCGGCTGAGCTATCCAAAGCCGCAGCCGGCAAAGCTGTTGATGCAGCGCTCGGAGCCATATCCGGCGCGCTCAAGTCGGGCGATCAGGTTACCCTGATCGGTTTCGGCACCTTCTCGGTGCGCAAACGTGCCGCCCGCAATGGTCGTGATCCGCGGACCGGCAAAACCATCAAGATCAAGGCTTCGAAGGTACCGGCATTCAAGGCTGGCAAAGGCCTGAAAGATGCGGTAAAGTAGCGCCCTCTTTCAGGGGTGCTTAGCTCAGTTGGGAGAGCATCGCCCTTACAAGGCGAGGGTCGGGGGTTCAAGTCCCTCAGCACCCACCAGTCACGGATTTCGGAGCGGTAGTTCAGTCGGTTAGAATACCGGCCTGTCACGCCGGGGGTCGCGGGTTCGAGTCCCGTCCGCTCCGCCATGCTAGTCGAAGGGTGTCCCACGGACGCCCTTTATTTATTTGAGCTGTCCGGAACCGTAGCCATGCTGTTAGCCATCAGAGACAAAGCCACCGGTTGGGTTGCCTATGCCATCGTCATCCTGTTGAGCGTCCCGTTTGCGCTCTGGGGAATCCACTCCTATCTGGAAGGCGGCTCGATACCCGATGTCGCCAAAGTCGGCGACGCCACCATCAGCCAGCAGGAATTTCAGCGTGCCCATCAGCAGCAGCTAGGGCGTCTGCGCGCCATGCTGGGGGGCAACTTCGATCCCTCATTGCTGGACGAGAGTCAACTCAGACAGCAGACCCTGCAGCAGTTGATCACCGAGACCGTCATCCGCCAGACCGGTGAGTCGCTGCGCCTCGGCATCGGCGACCAGCAGCTGGACGGCACCATCCGCTCGATACCGGGTTTCCAGCAGCAGGGACGGTTCGATCCCGCGCTCTACCAGCGGGTGCTGTTGCAACAGGGGATGACACCGCCGACCTTCGAACAGGATTTGCGCCAGTCGCTACTGACCGAGCAATTGCAGCAGGGCATCATCGACTCCAGCCTGCTGACCGATGACAGTGTGGCGAGCTACGTGGCATTGCGTGATCAACAGCGGCGCATCAGTTATCTCACCCTGTCGCAAGAGGACTACAAGCAGCGGATCGAGATCGACGATGCGGAGATCGAACGCTACTATGCGGCCAACCAGGATCTGTTCCAGCGGCCCGAACAGGTCCGGCTGGATTATCTCGAGCTGTCGCTCGATCAGCTGGCCGCCGCCATCCCCGTGAGCGAAGCCGAGCTGCTGCAAGCCTATGAGGAGCGGCGGGAATTTTATGGTCGACCGGAGGAGCGGCGCGCCTCGCATATCCTGCTCACCCTGCCGGCCGCGCCCGACGCGGAGGCCATCGATCTGGCGCAGTCGCGTGCCTTGGCCCTGTATCAACGGATTGTCGATGGCGCCAGTTCCTTCGATGAGGTACTGGCGGACAGCCTCGGTGAACCCGATGTGCAGGGCGGCGATCTGGGTCTGATCGGGCGTAATATGATGGAACCCGGCTTCGAATCCGCCTTGTTCGCCCTGGAGGCGCCCGGTGGTGTCAGTGCCCCGGTGCGAACGTCTTTTGGCGGCCATCTGATTCGCCTGGATGCCATCGTAGCTGGAGAAACGACACCGTTCGAACAGGTGCGGGATGAAATCGAGCGCGATCTGCGCCAACGTCGGGCTGAGCCCGAGTACTTCGATGCCGCCGAGACCCTGGCCAATATCACCTTCGAACAGCCGGACAGTCTGCAACCGGCGGCCGAGGCGCTGGATCTGGAGATCCAGCACACCGACTGGATCGGCCGAGACGGATCGGTCGCCGGCCTCGCCCGCTATCCGAGGGTGCTACAAGCCGCATTCAACCCGGAAGTGCTCAACAGTCGGCTGAACAGCGAATCATTGGAGATCGAACCGGGTCGGGTGATCGTGATCCGGGTGGCCGAGCACCAGCCAGCGGCACCCTTGCCCATCGAACAGGCCCGCGAGCAGGTCATCGATCAACTGCGGACCGAGCAGGCTCAGAGCGCGATGCAGGAGACGCTGGATGACCTGGTGGAGCAAGCCCGGGCCGGCAAGCCCATCGAGCAGCTGGCCGCTGACCATGATCTGATGCTGGTCGAGACGGGCCTGGTAAGGCGGTCGGCCGGAGGGGTGGACGGCAATCTGCTGAACACGGCCTTTCAACTGTCCGCCCCCGAGCCCGACGCCGTTGCGGTTGACGGCGCCCGAATGGCCAATGGAGACCGGGCGCTGATCGTCGTGAGCGAGATGGTCCAGGGGTCGATCGACGAGTTGACCGAACAGGAACGGGCCGAGCTGCGCCAGCGGTTGGCCGCCGGTCTGGGCAACGAGCAGTTCCAGTCCTTCGTTTCCAGTCGCCGTCTGCAGACCAGCGTGACGACCTTTCCCGAGCGCCTCTGAGCCGAGCGCCTCTGAGCCGAGCGCCTCTGAGCCGAGCGCCTCTGAGCGGGTTCAAGCATCGGCCATGGCAATGGTGTTGAAACCCGCATCGACATAGGTAATCTCTCCGGTGATTCCGGAGGCCAGGTCGGAGCAGAGGAAAGCGGCGACGTTGCCGACTTCCTCGATGGTGATGGTGCGCCGCAGCGGTGCACTGCGCTCGAAGGCCTCCAGCATCTTGCGAAAGCCGCTGATGCCCGAGGCCGCCAGGGTACGGATCGGGCCGGCGGAAATCGCATTGACCCGGATGCCTGCCGGGCCCAGCGACTGGGCCATGTAACGAACATTCGCGTCAAGACTGGCCTTGGCTACGCCCATGACATTGTAGTTGGGTACGCTGCGCACCCCTCCGAGATAGGTAAGCGTCAGCAGCGCGCCCCGGCGACCCGCCATCAATGCTCTCCCCGCCTTGGCCAGCGCCGCGAAGCTGTAGGCGCTGATGTCGTGAGCGATGCGAAAGCTTTCCCGGTCGACACTGTCCAGATAACTGCCTTCCAGGGATTCTCTGGGCGCGAAGGCGACCGAGTGGACGATGATGTCCAGCCCATCCCAGTGCCGGCCCAGGGCCACAAATGCCGCATCGATTTCCTGGTCGCTGGCGACATCGCAGGGCAGGGCGATGGTGCTGTCGCACTCTCCGGCCATGGACTCGACCCGTGAACGCAGCTTGTCGTTCTGATAAGTAAAGGCCAGTTCGGCCCCCTCGCGATGCATGGCCTTGGCGATGCCCCAGGCGATGGAGCGGTTGCTGGCCAGGCCCACGATCAAGGCCCGTTTTCCGGCAAGAAAACCCATGGTGATGCTCCTCGTTAGTGAGATAAGGTCGCGACGTTCTTGAACAGGGTGCTAGTGTAAGCCACCCGCTCCCGCTAGCCTACGCAAAACGGGTAACATGACAAGCCTGCGGATCAGGAGACGCGAATGGCCGAGCGAGAAATCGTACTGGATACCGAAACCACTGGTTTGGACCCGACCATAGGCCACCGGGTAATCGAAATCGGTGGGGTGGAAATCCTGAATCGCCGCCTCAGTGGCCGTCATTTCCATCACTACCTGCAGCCCGATCGCAGAATCGATCCCGAGGCCAGGAAAGTGCATGGCATCAGCGACGAGTTTCTGACCGACAAGCCACGCTTCGCGGCGATCGCCGACGAGTTCCTCGGCTTCATTCGCGGTGCGCGGCTGATCATCCACAACGCGCCGTTCGATCTCGGCTTTCTGAACGCCGAACTGCAACGCTGGCAAGGCGAGAGCACGGCTGTGGAGGCTCTTTGCCAGGTGCTCGATACCCTGGATCTGGCCCGCCGGCGCCACCCCGGCCAACGCAATTCGCTGGATGCCTTGTGCAAGCGCTATGGAGTGGACAACAGCCAGCGCGATCTGCATGGGGCCTTGCTGGATGCGCGGATTCTGGCCGATGTCTATCTGGTCATGACCCGCGAACAGGGCAGCCTGGGCCTGAACTCGGATACGGCGCGGCAAACGGTCATGGTGGGGGAAGCGTCACCTCGCAGCCGCGCGGCGACCAGGCGCCCGACGCGAGTCATCCGCGCCAGTGAGGAGGAGCGGGTCCGCCATGAGCGGATCCTGGGCAAGCTGAACAGTGGTCCGGCCTGGTAGGGGCGAGTGCCCGGGTGGTGCAATGATCACGGTGGGTGGACGATGAGAGGCTGGCTGCGCCGCCTCGCGGTTCTGGCACTGGCCTGCCCGATAGCTGTCCTGCCGGCCCGGGGGTTTCTTTCTCAGCCGCTCAGCGATGGGGTGATGGCCTATGTCGAGGGCGATCCGGAGACCGCGGTTACGCGGCTTAGCGAGCATCTGGATCGGTATCCCGAAGATCGAGCAGCGCGCAAGCTGCTGGCGGTGGTCCAGCTGCAGCTCGGGCTTCCCCGCCGGGCGGTCGAGATCCTGGTTTCGGACCATTGGCAGCCGGGGGAAGACAGGCAGCGCGATGCCCTGCTGGCCAATGCCTATCTGCTGTCGGGGGCGGACCTGGAGGGTTGGGCGCTGTTGCAGCAGGTGGCCGCTCAGGCCGATACCGGCGAACTGAACCGTCTGGTCTTCAGACTGGAGGCACCGACGGTGATGGTGCTGGAACTGGACCACAGTCTGTTCCGCCACGATCTGCTGCAAGTGTTGCGGTTGCTGGATACAGCCAATCATGCCCAGGCCCTGGCGCTGTTGGCGGGCCATCTCGAACAGCACCCGGATGACATCTATTACCTGTTCATCCAGGCACGCAGCTATCCGGAGCGCGACCATCGACTGGCGCGCCATACCCTGAGCCGGCTGTTGGAACTGCGGGACGACTTCCTGCCCGCATGGCTGGAACTGGCCAGCTTGGCGCTCATCGAGGAGCGTTGGGGAGAGGCCGCCGATCGCTATCGGCGGGTGCTCGAGGCGCGCCCCGGTCAATGGGATGCGTTACAGGGTCTGGTCCGGGTTGCCAGCCAGACCGGCGAGGGTGAGGAGGCCAGGCGCTGGCTGGAGCAGGCTTGGCGTCAGCAACCCGATCCGGCCATGGGACAGTTGCTGGTCGATACCCTCCTCAAGCTGGACCTGCCGCAAAGTGCCGTCAGCTGGGCCCGCGAACTGGTCGACCGGTTTCCCGAACAGCCCGAAAGCCTGCGCAGTCTGGGCCTGGCGTTGTTGGCGGCCAATGAGGGAACGGCGGCCGTTCAGGTACTGACCCGGTTGGCGCAGCGCACGCCGGATGACGCTCGGGTGTGGCAGTTGCTGGCCACGGCGCGCTTGCAGACCCAGGACTTCACCGCTGCCATGGCTGCCCTGGAGCAGGCCAGGCGTCTGTTGCCGGACGACCTGGCCACGCAACTGATCGAGGCTGAAATCTATCTGCTCAGCGAGCGCCATGCCGAGGCCTTGCGGATTACCGAGAGGATCCAGGCGCAGGTTCCCGAGGAGGCCATCGGTTTTCAGCTGGAGGGCGACATCCACATGCAGCAGCGGGATTTCGCGGCCGCTGCCCGGGCTTATCTGGCGGCCTTCGAGCGTGGCGCCAGCGCGCAATCGGCGCTGCTGCTCAATAGTGCGCGCTGGTTGGTCGGTGAGCATGAAGCCGCGCTTACCGCCTTGCGCCGCTGGCTGGCGATCCTGCCCGAAGATACCGTGGTGCGCTTGCAGCTGGCCATGCAACTGCAACAACTGGACCGTGCGGATGAGGCGATCGCGGAATACGAGCGGATTCTGGAGCACAATCCCAACCATGTCATCGCTTTGAACAACCTCGCCTGGCTGTATCTACCGGACGATCCGCCGCGCAGCGTGGCGTATGCCGAAACCGCCCTGGAGCAAGCTCCTGAGCGTCCCGAGATCGCCGACACCCTGGGCTGGGCGCTGGCCCGGGCGGGTGACTACCACCGGGCCCTGGTGGTCTTGCAGCAGGCCGTGGTACAGGCACCGCAGTTGTCCCGCATTCGCTTGCATCTCGCCACGGTCCAACTGGCGCTGGGCGAACGGGACGCCGCGCGGCACTTGCTGGACGAACTGGAAGGGGAGAACCTGGACGCGTCCCTGCGCGGCGAGGTGGAACAGCTACGGTCGGAGTTACAGCGGCAGAGCGAGCCGGGCTAGCGCACCCGCATGCCCGGTTCGGCGCCGCTGTCCGGGCCGAGCAGGAACACGCCACCGCCGTCACGGTGGTCATCGCTGGCAGCCAGCACCATGCCCTCCGATACACCGAAGCGCATCGCTCGCGGTTGCAGATTGGCGACCATCACGGTCAATCGACCGATCAGTTGTTCGGGCGGGTAGTACGCCTTGATCCCGGCGAACACCGTGCGCGTCTCGCCGCCTAGGTCCAGGCTCAGCCGAACCAGCTTGTCCGCCTCGGGTACCGCTTCGGCTCCGACGATGCGCGCGACGCGCAAATCGACCCGCATGAAGGTGTCGAGGTCGATCTCCGGTGCCAGAACCAGTTCGGCCGCGGGTGGCTTGCCACTGTCCTCCCGCGAAGCCTCGATGATGGCCTGGATCTGCTCCGCCTCGACGCGCTCCAGTAGCCGGGGATAGCGGTTGATGGCGTGGGCCAGCAGGGGTTGCCGGATCGATTCCCAGTCCAGGGGCGGAATGCCGAGAAAGGTCTCGCTGTCGCTGGCGATGCGCGGCAGGACCGGTTTGAGATAGGTGATCAGTACCCGGTACAGGTTCAGACCCTGGGTGCAGATCGCCTGGACTTCCGGGAGGCGCGCGTCGTCCTTGGCCAGCAGCCAGGGCTTGTGGTGGTCGATGTACTGATTGGCCCGATCCGCCAGCAGCATGATCTCGCGCATGGCCCGGCTGAATTCGCGCTGCTCGTAGGCCATGGCGATCGACTCCCCGGCGGCCAGGAACTCGGCATACAGTCCGGGTTCCGGCAGATCGTCGGTGAGTTGTCCGGCAAAGCGCTTGCTGATGAAACCGGCCGAGCGCGAGGCGATATTGACCAGCTTGCCGACCAGGTCGCTGTTGACCCGCTGGCGGAAATCCTCCAGGTTCAGGTCCAGATCCTCGATGCCGTTGCCCAGCTTGCTGGCAAAATAATAGCGCAGGTATTCCGGGCGCAGATGCTCCAGGTAAGTGCGGGCCTTGATGAAAGTGCCGCGCGACTTCGACATCTTGGCCCCGTTGACGGTCAGAAAACCGTGGCAGAACACCGCCGTGGGAGTGCGAAAACCCGCCCCGTGCAGCATGGCGGGCCAGAACAGGGTATGAAAATAGGCGATGTCCTTGCCGATGAAGTGGTACAGATCGGTGCTCGAATCGGACCGCCAGTAGTGGTCGAAGTCCTCGCCGGTGCGCTCGCAGTACTGCTTGTGGCTGGCCATGTAACCGATCGGCGCGTCCAACCAGACATAGAAGTATTTCCCCGGCGCATCGGGAATCTCGAAGCCCCAGTACGGGGCATCTCGGGAGATGTCCCAGTCCCGCAGACCGGCCTCGAACCATTCATCGAGCTTGTTGACGATGCCCGCTTGCAGCTTGCCGCCCCGGGTCCAGTCGCGCAACATGGCCTCGAAATCACCCAGCTGGAAGAAGTAGTGCTCGGACTCCTTCTCCACCGGTGGCTGGCCGGAAATCACCGATACCGGATCGATCAGATCGGCCGGGGTGTAGGTGGCGCCACAGTTTTCGCAGGAGTCGCCGTATTGATCCGGGGTCTTGCAGCGCGGGCAACTACCCTTGATGAAGCGATCGGGCAGGAACATCTCGGCCGCGGCATCGTAGGCCTGGCGTATGGTGCGCACGGCGATATGGCCACCCTGCTTGAGCCGCCGGTAGATGAGTTCGGCGAAATAGCGGTTTTCCTCGGAATGGGTGGTGTGGTAATTGTTGAAGCCGAGCAGGAAATCATTGAAGTCGGCCTCGTGCTCGGTTTTCATCCGCTCGATCAGCTGTTGCGGGCTGATGCCGTCCTGCCGGGCACGCAGCATGATCGGCGTGCCATGGGCGTCGTCCGCCCATACCCAGACGCAGTGATGGCCGCGCAGGCGCTGGAAACGCACCCAGATGTCGGTCTGTATGTATTCGACCATATGCCCCAGATGGATCGAGCCGTTGGCGTAGGGCAGGGCGCTGGTGACAAGAATCTGACGGGCTGGCATAAGGGCGAGTCGGTAACCGGAAAAAACCGATACACTAGCAGGAATCGTCTGTCTTGTCCCTGGTCGAATCGGTATCATGCACCATCCGAACCCGAATCGATTGGAGTAATGTACTTATGGGTATCCCGACCCGTGAATCCGTCGAAGCCGCGCTACGCGACTATGTCGATCCCTATCTGGAACAGGATCTGGTCGCTGCCCGATGCGTCAAGCAGATCGCGGTCGATGATGGCAAGGTATCCGTGGAGATCGAGCTGGGGTTTCCGGCCAAGGGTTATCTCAAGACCCTGCGCGCCGCCCTGGAGAACCTGCTGAGCGAGGTCGAGGGGGTGACCGCCACCGACATCCGGGTCTCCAGCGAGATCGTGGCGCACGAGGTGCAGAAAGGCCTGAAGCCGCTGGAAAACATCAAGAACATCATCGCCGTGGCCTCGGGCAAGGGTGGCGTGGGCAAATCGACCACGGCGGTCAATCTGGCCCTGGCCCTGGCCGCCGAGGGGGCCAGCGTCGGCATTCTCGATGCCGATATCTACGGCCCTAGCCAGCCGCGCATGTTGGGGGTCAACCGCAAGCCCGATACCAAGGACGGCAAGAGCCTGGAGCCCATCGTCAGCCATGGCATCCAGTCCATGTCGATCGGCTTTCTGATCGACGAGGAAACGCCGATGATCTGGCGCGGCCCCATGGTCACCCAGGCCCTGGAGCAGCTGCTGCGCGACACCCGCTGGCAGGCCCTGGATTACCTGGTGATCGATCTGCCGCCCGGCACCGGCGACATCCAGCTGACCCTGGCCCAGAAAATCCCGGTC
>CAYMHN010000037.1:7963-12405 GCA_964390235.1 uncultured Candidatus Competibacteraceae bacterium | reverse complement strand
TGCCGTGGCGTCGATCGCGGGATAGAAGCATCCGAACGCCACCATGATGACCAGCATCTGCAAGACCATGGAGAAGGCCCGCACCAGCTGCAAGACCGGCCGCTGCGAACGCAGCACCACCCCCAAACGACCGCTGCGCTGGGCCAGCAGCATGGCGAAGACGAAGAACCCGATGGCCCGCAGCCACAGCACTTGCAACACCGGATAGCTCTGGGTCAGGTACTTGGCCAGGGCATCGTTGAGGGTCAGCAACAGCATGGCCAGCAGCATCAGATTGACGCCGCCGGTCACATTGACCCGTGCCGTGTACGACTGTTCAGCGACCGCCATTACGCAGGGTATCCAGGGAAAGACCGTAATGATACGCGATCTGATCGTCCGGATACCGCGCTTCCGGCGCCACCGGACAGGCCAGCCGGGACAGACAGCTGTGAGCGCAGATCGAGTCCGGCAGCAGGCGGTGGTCGCTGCAACGGGGGATGTCGAACGGCCGGTCGGCGCTCACCGCCCGCCCCGGACAGGCCGCGATGCAGGGTTGGTCCCGACAGGACCGGCAGGGCGAATCACCGGTAAGCGCTGCGGTCACCGGCAGTTCCCGCTCGACCAGAAACGCCACCCGATAAGCGAACCACAGCCCGAACCGCGCGTTGATACCGATACCCAGCGGCGAGGGGTGATGCCAGCCGGCCAGGGCGCCGAGCCGTTGCAGCGGCACCGGCAGCGGTCCTGGATACAGCCAGCTCACCGGCACCCCATCCAGATGTTCGTGGACCAGCGCCTCGGCCAGTCCGCGGCAGTAACGGTCGACTGGATCGGGTCCGGTCAGCCCCTGGTTCCGGAGCACCTCCCAGAAACGCGGACCGCCATTGCCCAGCAGCACCAGCCGCGCCGGCTCCCCCCAGGCTATGCCCGCGCCCCGCAGCGGCGCGGCCACCGTCTCGGGCAAGGCGGCGCAGTCGAATACCGCCGCCAGATTGAGCCCGCGATCGGCGAGGCGGTCCAGGCCTTGTTGCCAATATTCGGGGGAAATCGGGTAAAGCGTTGGCATGGCGCTTGAGCATACTGTTACTGTTACCACTCGCTATAGTAGCGTATAGCCATGTCCAGACCCCTGATGAACACCCGCGAGGTCGCAGAGTATCTGCGGCTTAAGGAGCGCAAGATCTACGACCTGGTCGCCCAGCGCCGGATTCCCTGCACCCGGGCGGGCGGGAAATGGCTGTTTCCCAAGGAACTGATCGATCTGTGGCTGTTGCAGCAGGCCGAGGGCGTGCCGGAGCGACTGCCGGCGGTCGAACCGCCCCCCATCGTCAGCGGCAGCCACGATCCGCTGCTGGATTGGGCGGTGCGCGAGTCGGGCAGCGGACTGGCGGTGCTGTTCGACGGCTCGCTGGACGGCCTGGAGCGACTGCTGCGCCATGAGACCTTGGCCTGCGGTCTGCACGTGCCGGACCCGGAAGGCGACGGCTACAACAGCGCGCTGTTGAACCAGCGCGCCGCCGATCAGCCGCTGGTGGCCATCGAATGGGCGCGCCGCCGGCAGGGCCTGATGGTGGCCGCCGGCAATCCGCTGGGCATAACCGGCATCGCCGATCTGGCCGGCAAGCGCTTCGCCCTGCGCCAGAAGGAGGCCGGCAGCCATATCCTGCTGGATCGTCTGCTGACCAGCGCCGGGTTGACGTTCGCGGAATTCGCGGGCTGCGTGGGACCTCTGCGCAGCGAGACCGAACTGGCCCAGGCCATCGCCGACGGCGAGGCCGACGCCGGCCTGGGCATCGCCGCCGCCGCCCGGCCGTTGCGGCTGGACTTCATCCCCCTGGTCGAGGAGCGCTACGATCTGCTGATCTGGCGCCGGCAGTACTTCGAACCACCGCTACAGGCCCTGCTCGGTTTCTGCCACGGCGAGGCGTTCCGGCGTAGGGCCCGAGAACTGGACGGTTACGATGTTTCCGGACTGGGGACGGTGCGATTCAACGGACGTGGTTGATACCGATCCAGGATAGCGTTGTAATGCTATGATGTCATAACGTTTAGCATAAGGTAATGTCATGAGCGAGCTATCCAAAAGGTCAACGGTTTATTTCGATCCGTCAATACATCAAGCCCTGCGACTACGAGCAGCGGCGGCACAGGTGTCCGTATCCGAACTGGTTGATGAAGCGGTCAGGTTGCTCATGCGCGAAGACCAAGAAGACCTCGGTGCCTTCGCGGAACGCGCGCATGAACCGGAAATCAGTTACGAAGCCTTGCTTAACGACTTGAAGAAGCATGGAAAAATATAGGATCACCTTCAAGAAATCGGTTGCCAAGGATCTTCGAGCAATTCCCAATCAAGACGTCGCACGAATTCTGAATCGAATCGATTCCTTGGCCGAGAATCCAAGAGGCGAAGGCTGCATAAAACTTTCAGGTCAAGAGCGGTACAGAGTCCGGCAGGGACTCTATCGCATCATTTATGAAATCGCGGATGATCGGCTTGTTGTTCAGGTCGTGAAAGTCGGCCATCGTTCGAGTGTTTACCAAGGCAACTAGGGATGCGAGCCATTAGCCGGAGGTCGAGGCGGTCCGCCGCGCGGGCGCGCCAGCGACCGATACTGCGATTCAACGGACGCGGTTGATCCGGCTATAATACCGACGGCCGATCCGGCCGACCCGTTCACGGAGGTTTATCATGAGAATCAGTGCCCGCAACATCATCAAAGGCAAGGTAACCGCCGTCAAGAAAGGCGCGGTCGCGGCCCAGGTCAAGGTCGATATCGGCGGCGGCAATGTCATCACCTCGATGATTACCGTCGATTCGGTCGAGGATATGGGTATCGACATCGGCTCCGAGGTCTCGGTCATCATCAAGTCAACCGAAGTCATGCTTGGCCTGTAAAACCCGATAAAAAACCCCGTGTGGTCACGGGGCAAAGATTCACGAAGTTACCGAAAATCCACCGGCTAGCGGCGGATTTCCATCAATACCTTCCCTGGCACTGATTCATGGCGGGGAACGTGTCGCTCCGTCCGCGCTCATTCTTCGACCGGCAAGGCGCCGCTGATGAAGCCATGCCTGGCCAGCAGAACCTGACCCTCGGGTGCCAGGATGAATAGCGCCAACCGCCAAGCGTCGGAACGGTCAGGGGCCAGCACCGTCAGTCCGAAATCGGCACCGACAGCCAGCTCCTCCGGCAACTGTACGATCCGCAGATCGGACAGTTCGGCGCGCGCCAACAGAGCGTTGGTGCAGTAGGTCAGGAACACATCGGCCCGATCCTCGTCCATCACCCAGGCGTATAGGTCGCGACCGGCCGGAGCCGGTGCCGAATCCGGCCCGCCGGTGAGCTGCAAAGCCTTGGCGTCGAGCGCGGTCTGGCTGCCGGGGCGCAACGCTTCGGCGCGTTCGAACAGTTCCCAGGCATAGTCGCCGGACGGATCGGCACCGGGGGTCGACGTGCCCAAGCGAATGTCAGGATCCAGAATCACATCGAGCACGCTGGCCGAGTCGATATCGACTCCGGGCTGAGCCAGGGCACACAGCCGGTTGCGGGCGAACAAGGCCACCGGCCCGCCGCGACCGGCGGCCATCAGGGCTTGCGGGTGACTCATATTGGCCGAGGCGAACACGTCCACCGGCTCGCCCTGCTCGATGCGCGTGCGCAGCAGACCGGACGGGGCGAAAGTGGTCTCGACCGGTATCCCGTAGCGCTGGCTGAAAGCCTCCGCCACCTCGCTCAAGGCGGCGCGCAGACTACCGGCCGCGTACAGTCGCAGACCATCCTCGGCTTGAACCGCCCCGCTCAGCAGTACCAGCAACAATCCTCCCAGCACGGTTCTCATCGGCGGATATCCTCACTGCGCGCTGGGGAAGAAAGCCTGCTGGCCCTCGATGGTGTACTCGGCGATCAAGGCCTGTCCCTCCGCCGAGACGATCCAGTCGATGAACTGCTGGCCTTGTTCGGTCTTCACATGCGGGTGTTTCTCCGGGTTGACCAGGATGATGCCATAGGGATTGAACAGCCGCTCGTCGCCCTCGACCAGGATTTCCAGCTCGCCCTTGTTGGCGAAAGTGATCCAGGTGCCGCGGTCGGTCAGCGCGTAGGCATTCATGCCGCTGGCGGTGTTCAGGGTTGCTCCCATCCCGGAACCGGTCTCGCGGTACCAGCTGCCACTGGCCGCCGCCACGTCCACGCCCGCGACCTCCCACAGTTCCAGTTCCATCTTGTGGGTGCCACTATCGTCGCCGCGCGAGGCGAACGGTGCCTCGGCTGCAGCGATCCTGGCCAGCGCCGCCGGGGCGTCATCCATGCCCCTGACGCTGGCCGGGTCGGGATCGGGACCGACGATGACGAAATCGTTGTACATCACATCGAAGCGCTCGACGCCGAAACCGTCGGCCACGAACTGATCTTCGGACGGCCGATGATGCACGAACAACACGTCGGCGTCCCCGTTCTCGG
>CAYMHN010000037.1:0-7953 GCA_964390235.1 uncultured Candidatus Competibacteraceae bacterium | reverse complement strand
GCCACCACCCGCACTTCGATCCCGGTCTGTTCGGTGAACTTCGGCAGTATGAAGCCGAACAGCCCCGAGTTCTCGGTCGAGGTAGTGGACGCGACAGTGATGAAATCCTGCGCCTGTACGGGACTGAACAGGCTCAAGGTCAGTAGCAGGATGGACAGGGCTTTGGGCTTGTACATGGAGACCTCCGGTTGGTGTGGGAAAAAACCTCAATACAACAGTTCCCCGGCCAGAAAGGCTCTGGCTTCGGGGGTTTCCGGGCGTTCGAAGAACGATGCGGCGGGTGTATCCTCGACTAGTCGCCCGTGATGCAGAAACAGCACCCGGTCGGCAAGGCGCCGGGCCTGGCCCAGGTCGTGGCTGATCATCACGATGGTAGTGCCGGCGCGGTGGATGCCGAGAATGATCTCCTCGATCAGGCGGACCGCGGCCGGATCGAGGCTGGCGCTGGGTTCGTCCAGGAATAGCACGTCGGGACGCAAGGCCCAGGCCCTGGCCAAGGCCAGCCGCTGCTGTTCGCCACCGCTCAGCACCCGGGCCGGCCGCCGGGCCAGGTCGCCCAATCCGACCTGCGCCAGCGCCTCGGCGACCCGTCCCGCTCTGGTCCGCCTGGGTACACCCTGCACCGCCAAGGCATAGGCGACATTGGCCGCCACCGTGCGACGCAGCAACACCGGGCGCTGAAACACCATGGCCTGGGACCGGCGAATGTTCACGCCACGGTCGCCCGCCCATTCCAAACGCCCTGCGCCAGGCGCAAGCAGGCCGTGACAGATGCGCAGCAACAGGCTTTTACCGGCGCCGTTCGGACCCAGGATCAGGGTCCGGCTGCCGGGTTCCACGGTCAGCGTGATCCCCTCCAGCAGCGTCTTGCCTCCGGCCCGAAAGCCGATATCCCGCAGGCATAGCGGCAGTATCGACCGCGGCCGATGCAGGTCCGTCACTGGCACGGTTGCTGATCCGTTATCCCGCATCACCCCTCCACCCTCTTGGCCACGCCTTGCAGGGTCAGCACCAGCCCGTTGATCAGAATCACCAGACCCAGCAGGATGATGCCCAGCCCCAGGGCCAGGGCCAGATTGCCCTTGCTGGTCTCCAGGGCGATGGTGGTGGTCATCACCCGGGTCACGTTATTGATGTTGCCGCCGACGATGAGCACCGCCCCGACCTCGGCGCTGGCCCGACCGAAGCCGGCCAGCACAGCCGTCAACAGGCTGTAACGGCCATCCCACAGCAGAGTAGGGATGGAGCGCAGCGGACCCACATCCAGCGAGCGCAACTGCTCGGCATACTCCTCGTGCAGATCGGCCAGGGTCTGGCGGGCCAGGGCCGCGATCAAGGGGGTGACCAGAATGCACTGGGCGATGACCATGGCGGTGGGCGTGAACAGCAATCCCCACTCGCCCAGCGGACCGGCCCGCGACAGCAGCAGATACACGATCAGGCCGACCACCACCGGCGGCAGGCCCATCAGCGCATTCAGCAGGGTGATCACCAGACCCCGGCCGGGAAACCGGAATACCGCCACGGCCGCGCCCAGCGGCAAGCCGATCAGCGCCGCCAGGGTGACCGCACTGAAACTGACTTGCAGCGACAGGCTGACGATGGCCACCAGATCGGTATCCAGCGCCATGATCAGGGCGAAAGCGGTGGCGAAAGCTTCGGTAAAATTGCTCACGCAAGCACGGCAAAGAGATCGAGAAGTGCGACGATAGAGTAAACTTGCAGATAATTCAATTTATGCGCTGATTATGTAAATTATGCAGTTATTTTCTTGTTTTTACATTATCTGCTATACGGAGAACCTCCCATGTTGACCCGACGACGCTGGCTGGCGGCGGTCCCGGGGCTGCTGATCGGCGCGCCGGGACGGACTGCGGCGGACCGGCGGATCGTGCTTGACGATGCCGCACGCGAGGTAGCACTACCGGCAGGCATCGAAAAGGTGTTTGCCGCCGGGCCGCCGACCGGCATCCTGCTCTACACTCTGGCTCCCGAACTGCTGCTGGGCTGGAACCGGGCACCACGGCCCGAGGAACAGCCCTATCTCGCAGCCCCTTACCGCGATCTACCGGAACTCGGCCGACTCACCGGCCGCGGCAACACGGCCAATATCGAGACCCTGCTGGCGTCCGGGGCCGAGTTGGTGTTGGACTACGGCACCATCGCCCCGACCTACGTCTCCCTGGCCGATCGGGTGCAACAGCAGACCGGGCTGCCTTATCTGCTGCTGAACGGCGCCTTCGAGCGGATTCCGGCGACCTATCGCACCCTGGGTCGGGTACTGGACCGTAAGAAGCGTGCCGAGCAACTGGCCGGCGCGGCCGAGGCCATCTTCACCGAGGTTCGTGAACGGGTGGTCACCGTGCCCGAGGAGCGGCGCCCGCGGGTATACTACGCCCGTGGTCCCGACGGGCTGACCACCGCCCTGCTCGGTTCGATCAATGTCGAGAGTCTGGAACGCATGGGCGTACGCAACGTCGCTGAAGGCCGGGGACGTGGTCTGGCCGAGGTATCTTTGGAGCAAGTACCGGCCTGGAACCCGGAGGTCATTATCACCATCGACCAGCGTTTTCATGGCAGCGTCGCAACCAATCCGCTCTGGCGGGGCGTGGCGGCGGTGCAGAACGGGCGCGTCCACCTGGCCCCGTTGCTGCCCTTCGGCTGGATCGACTTCCCGCCCTCGGTGAACCGGCTGATCGGCCTGCGCTGGCTGGGCAAGCTGCTGTATCCGGAGCGGTTCCCGGAAGACCTGCGCGAGCAGACCCGGGATTTCTACCACCTGTTCTACCACGTCGAACTGGATCCGGAGCAACTCGACGCACTGCTCGGTCCCGCCGAGACCTGATGCGCCAGCATTCCCTGCTGCTGCTGTGCCTGGCCGGGCTGGTGCTGCTGGCGCTGGGGACCGGCCGTTATCCGGTATCCCTGGATGAACTCATCCGCTTGTTGTGGGCCGATCTGCGCGGCCGGGACTCGGGGCTGCCGGAGGCCGTCGATACCGTGGTCTACCGGATCCGCGGCCCGCGCATCGTCGCCGCCCTGCTGGTCGGCAGCGCCCTGGCCGCAGCCGGCGCTGCCTACCAGGGCATGTTCCGTAATCCACTGGTCTCGCCGGATATCCTCGGGGTCTCGGCCGGCGCCGCGCTGGGCGCGGTGTTGGGTATTTTTCTAGGCCAGAGCGTGCTGATGATCCAGTTACTGGCCTTCGCCGGCGGACTGCTGACGGTGTCGGTCGTGGTCTGGATCGGAGCCAGCTTGCGCCGCCACGACACCCTGCTGGTTCTGGTGCTGGCCGGGGTGGTGATCGGCTCCCTGCTGGGTGCCTGCATCGCCCTGTTGAAATACCTGGCCGACCCCTACGATCAGTTGCCGGCGATCACTTTCTGGCTGCTGGGCAGTCTGGCGGCGGTCACCCCGGCCGATGTCACCGCCACCCTGCCGGCGCTGCTGCTGGGATTGGCGCCCCTGGTGCTGCTGCGCTGGCGGATCAATGTCCTCACCCTGGGCGATGAGGAAGCTCGCTCGCTGGGCGTGGACACCCGCAGGCTGCGGCTGGTGGTGATCTGCGCCGCCACTCTGATGTCCGCCGCGGCGGTGGCGATCAGCGGCATCGTCGGCTGGGTGGGGTTGCTGATCCCGCATTTCGCCCGGCTGCTGGTCGGGCCGGATTTCGGGCGCCTGTTACCGGCCGCCGTCCTGCTGGGCGGCGGATTTCTGCTGGCGGTCGATACCCTGGCCCGCACCCTGGCCAGCGTCGAGATCCCGCTCGGCGTGCTGACCGCCTTCATCGGCACGCCGCTGTTTCTGTGGGTGCTGGCCACCGGCCGACGGGGCTGGCAGTGATGCGGCTCACGGTCGACAATCTCAGCTTCGGCTACGGCAAGCGGGTGGTCGGCAGTGGAGTCGATTTCACCCTGGAACCGGGCCGGGTGATGGCCTTGCTCGGCCCCAACGGAGGCGGCAAGACCACCTTGTTCAAGACTCTGCTGCATCTGTTGCCGGCGCTGGACGGCCGGGTACTGGTGGATGGGGCGGATGTCGGCCGCTGGTCTACCCGCCAGCGGGCGCGGGTGTTCGGCTATGTGCCCCAGGCGCAGACCGGCTTCTTCCCGTTCACGCTACTGGATACCGTGCTGATGGGGCGCACCGCCCATCTCGCGGCCTTCGCCAGCCCGTCGCGGCGGGACCGAGCCATCGCCGAAGCGATGTTGGCCGAGATCGGTCTCGATCACTTGGCCGACCGACCGTATACCGAGGTCAGCGGCGGCGAGCGCCAGCTCACCCTGATCGCCCGCGCCCTGGCCCAGGAGCCGGCCATACTGGTGATGGACGAGCCCACCGCCAGCCTGGACTTCGGCAATCAGGTACGGGTGCTGGAACGCATCCGCGCGCTGGCCGATCGCCGGATCAGCATCATCCTCTCCACCCACGACCTCGACCAGGTTTTTCTGTGCGCCGATCGGGTTGCCCTGTTGCACGCCGGCCGGCTGCTGGCCCTGGGATCGCCGGAAGCGGTGATCACCCCCGAGCATCTGCGAACTCTGTACGGGGTCGAGGTCGAGATCGTCCGCATCGCCGATCGCACCCTCTGCCTGGCGCGCCGGGGCCGCTGAGCCGATCAGGGACTGGCCAAGATGGTGCGTGGTGCGCACCCTTCGGCTACTGCGGTGTGGCCGCTCCGGCGCCCGATCACCTCGACGATGGGCGTGGCACGCCACATGGCCGCCAGCACACAGTAATCGAAACGTGCACTTCCGGTCAGCACCTGTTCCGCCACTCGTCGGGCGAGGAGCAACCGCCGGTCATCGATCACGCCGTTGATGATCGGGATCACCCGCGCCGCACCGACCCGTCGCAGCCCCCCTTCGGGATGGGTCAACAGTCGGGTCAGATGTTCCGGTCGTAGGGGCCGATCCCGGCGCGCACCGGTCAGGGCTTCGATCCGCTCCACCCGATGCGCCACCCGCTCGTCCAATGGCCGCCCCAGTACCCCCGCTGATACCAGCCAGAGCACGGTCGTGGTACCCGGAGGCAGTACCGGTTCATGGTCGGCCGGCGCCTTGATGCCGCGCATCCGGGCGCCATCGGCCTTGATCAGCAGGGTATCGAAACCGGCCGCGACCTGAAGGCTTGCCAGGATATCGATGTCCACTCCCCCGACTCGACCGTCGCGACCTTTAGGCCGGGCAAAGGCGATCCGGGAGTGATAGCGGGCGGCTTCGATGACCGCGTCGAGTAATTCCGGTAGGGGGCGGAGTACGGTCCGCATCGCCAGATCGGGCGGCAACGGACTGATCTGCGTGGTCGTGGTCAGACCCAGCCGCCCCGGATGCTGTCGAGCCAGGGCGTAAAGCGTGGTTTTCTTGCCTCCGGCCCCGACGGCGCAAACCATCCCGCGTGTCGCACCCAGCAGTTCGAGCAGATTCAACGGGAGTACCCATCCGATCCATTCACATGCAGCTGATAAAGCTTGCATAAAATCCAGAAATTATCAAATTCCGAATTTTATGCAGTAATTGACCGATCACCAGCCATCTATCACGGTCGGAGACCGCTCCTACAACAGGTTCCTGTCCACCCGCAAGTCTGGCATGATTTCCTGGCAAACTTGAGATGCGCTCCTCACCGACAAGAGACCAAGCATGAAACTAGAAACCCTGGCCGTGCACGCGGGCTATTCCCCCGACCCCACCACCAAGGCCGTGGCGGTGCCGATTTACCAGACCGTGGCTTATGCCTTCGACGACACCCAGCATGGCGCCGACCTGTTCGACCTCAAGGTGCCGGGCAATATCTACACCCGCATCATGAACCCCACCCAGGACGTGCTGGAGCAACGCATGGCCCAACTGGAAGGCGGCGTGGCCGCGCTGGCCCTGGCCTCGGGTCAGGCTGCGATCACCTATTCCATCCTGACCATCGCCGAAGCCGGCGACAATATCGTCTCCGCGTCCACCCTGTACGGCGGCACCTATAATCTGTTCGCCCATACCCTGCCGCAGATCGGCATCCGGGCCCGGTTCGCCGACTACCGCCAGCCGGATGCCTTCGAACCGCTGATCGACGAGCGCACCAAGGCGATCTTCGTCGAATCCATCGGCAACCCACTGGGCAATATCACCGACTTCGAGCAGATCGCCGCCATCGCCCACCGCCACGGCATCCCGCTGATCGTCGACAACACCGTCCCCACACCCTATCTGCTGCGCCCCTTCGAGCATGGCGCCGACATCGTGGTGCATTCGCTGACCAAGTACCTGGGGGGGCACGGCAATTCCATCGGCGGCGCCATCGTCGATTCCGGCAAGTTTCCCTGGGCCGAGCACAAGCAGCGGTTCCGCCGTCTCAACGAACCCGATGTGTCCTACCACGGGGTGGTCTATACCGAGGCACTGGGCCCGGCGGCGTATATCGGCCGCGCCCGGGTGGTGCCGCTGCGCAACACCGGGGCGGCGATCAGCCCGTTCAACGCCTTTCTGTTGCTCCAGGGCATCGAGACGCTACCGCTGCGCATGGACCGGATCGTCGAGAATACCTTCAAGGTCGCGCACTATCTCAAGGCGCATCCCAAGGTGCACTGGGTCAACTACGCCGGCCTGGAGGAGCACCCCGACCATGCCCTGGCCCGGAAGTATCTGGGTGGTCGCCCCTCCGGCATCCTCACCTTCGGGGTGGAAGGCGGCATCGCTGGCGGGACCCGATTCCAGGATGCCTTGCAACTATTCACCCGGCTGGTCAACATCGGCGATGTGCGCTCCCTGGCCTGTCACCCGGCCTCCACCACCCACCGCCAGCTCGGCCCGGAGGAACTGGCCCAGGCCGGGGTGACCGAGGACACCGTGCGGCTGTCGATCGGCATCGAGCACATCGACGACCTGCTGGCCGATCTGGAACAGGCGCTGGCACGGGTCTGAGGCAAACGAACATGAAAATCCGGTGCCCGTATCGTGCCGGTCGGCAGCCTGGACAGCCAACGGCGAGCGTAGCGTTGGCTAATCCACCGGTTGTTTGACGGTCCGAAGGTACGGCTTGATGGTGGTGAACCCCTCGGGATACTTCGCACGGGCCTGTTCATCGCTGACTGCGGGAGGAATGATGACATCCTCTCCAGCAGTCCAGTTGACCGGGGTGGCCACATTATGCCGGGCCGTGAGCACGAGGGAATCCAGCAGGCGTAGCACTTCGTCGAAGTTACGCCCGGAAGTCATCGGATACGTCAGGGAAGCTTTTATCTTCTTGTCGGGACCGATGATGAATACCGAGCGTACCGTCGCATTGTCGGCGGGCGTTCGGCCTTCCGACGTGTCACCCGCATCCGCGGGCAGCATGTCGTAAAGCTTCGCAACCACCAACTCCGTGTCGCCGATCAAGGGATAATGGGGCGCAAACCCCTGCGTTTCCTCGATATCCTTGGACCATCTCTGGTGATTGTCCACCGGATCGACCGAAAGACCGATGACCTTCGTGTCGCGTTTGGCGAATTCCGGTTCGAGTTTCGCCAAATAGCCCAGTTCGGTGGTGCAAACAGGGGTGAAGTCTTTCGGATGAGAAAACAGTATGCCCCAGCTTGTCCCCAACCACTCATGGAAATGCAGAACCCCGTGGGTGGTTTGCGCGGTGAAATCCGGCGCGGTGTCACCGATTCTCAAGCTCATTTGAAGTCTTCCTCACAAAAAATCGACTGGTTGAGTCGATGGAGGCTAGGCTCGCGCAGTCGGTGTTTCAACGAATCATTTTTCATAACCTTATCAGGATCGAAGCACAGCTTCGCGGCAGTCCACGTTCGATGGTAAGCAAAGCAGAAAAAAATAGTTCAGTACGGGAAACCCGCTTGCTTAGAGTGACCATGGAATCACCCGTATCGTGACGGTTCCGGAAAGCCTGTCACCAATGACGGGGGTAACTATTCAGCCCCCGACTCAGTACCGGGCATCCAAGGGCGGCCGGTGAAAA
>CAYMHN010000036.1:0-12603 GCA_964390235.1 uncultured Candidatus Competibacteraceae bacterium | reverse complement strand
GGCGCAAACGACGCCGTTGAGGAAGGGGAGGAGACCATCTCATCACCCTACGGTTAATCAATCCGGCAGCTTGCGGCTGTGCAGGGTCCGCATGGCGGCGGCCGTGTCACCGTTGACGACGGACGGTAGCTCGCGTAGCGCGGCGGCTATGGCGGCGTCGATCAGTTGCTGCTCGGCCTTCGGCGCGCGGCGCAGCACATAGGCCACGACATCGTTGCCGACGCCAGGATGGCCAATGCCCAGCCGCAGGCGTAGAAAGTCCGCGCTGCCCAGCTGCTGGATGGTATCGCGCAAGCCATTGTGCCCACCGTGTCCGCCGCCGCGCTTGAGCCGCACGCTACCGGGTGGCAGATCCAGCTCGTCGTGCACCACCAGTATGGCCTCGGGCGGGATCTTGTAGAACCGGGCCAAGGGGGCGATGGCCTGGCCGCTGCGGTTCATGTAGGTCATCGGCTTGAGCAGCCACAGTGCCCGGCCGGCCAGACCGATCCGGCAGACTTCGCCCTGGTAGCGGCTTTCGGACCTGAACTGCGCGCTAAGTTGCGCGGCCAGCCGGTCCACCAGCCAAAACCCGACATTGTGCCGGGTTTCCGCGTACTCGGGGCCGGGATTGCCCAGGCCGACGATCAGTTGCAAGGGGATTGCGGTCACGACACCGGCGACTAGTCCTCGACACCCTCGCCGGTTTCGCCCTCCTCCTCGACCTCATCGCGCCCCGCGCCCTGCGGGTAGTGCACGTTGACCACGGCGGTATCGCCGCCCTCCTGGGCCGTCTGTAGCAACTCCACGCCTTCGGGCAGTTTGATTTCGGACAGATGCAGGGATTCGTTGATCCCCAGATCGGCGATATCGACTTCGATGAACTCCGGCAAATCCCTGGGCAGGCAGCTCACTTCCACTTCGATCATCAGCCGGCTGACCACGCCGCCCTCCTTGCGTACCCCCTTGCACTTGTCCTCGTTGATGAAATGCAAGGGCACGTGGACCCGGAGCACCTCGTGCTCGCTGACCCGCTGGAAATCGATATGCTGAACCAGCGGCTTGTAGTGATGACGCTGCATGTCGCGTACAATCGCCCGCTCGCTGCGGTCATCGAGCTTGAGGGTGAGGATATGCGAAAAGAACCCCTCCTCCCTGACCTGTCGGGCCACCTCGTTTTGCAGCAGCGACAGACTGACCGGTTCCTGGTGACCACCATACAGAATGGCCGGAATCCGGTTGGACCGACGCAGGCGGCGGCTCGCACCTTTCCCCGAGTCGGTCCGGACCTCAGCATTCAATACATACTCAACGCTCATGGCGTTACTCCTTACACGTCGATAGACAAAACCGGCGGATCCGCGACCAGATCCGCCGGCACCCATGAAATCAGCGTCGCCTCAGGCGAACAGACAGCTGATCGATTCCTCGTTGTGAATCCGGCGCATGGTCTCGGCCAGTAACGGCGCCACGCTGACCTGGCGAATGCGTGGGCACTCGGCGGCTTCCGGCCGTAGCGGGATGGTATCGGTAACCACCAGTTCGTCCAGTACCGAGGCATTGATATTGTCGATCGCGCGGCCGGACAGCACGGCATGGGTGCAGTAGGCACGCACCGAGGCCGCGCCATGCTCCTTGAGTGCCCGCGCCGCCTGGCACAGCGTGCCAGCGGTATCGACCATATCGTCGATCAGTATGCAGTGCTGTTCGGCCACGTCGCCGATGATGTTCATGACCTCGGCCTGATTCGGCCCCGGCCGGCGCTTGTCGATGATGGCCAGTTCCGCATCGTCCAGGCGCTTGGCCATGGCCCGGGCACGTACCACCCCACCCACGTCGGGCGAGACCACCACCGGCTGGTCGAAATGCCGGGCGCGGATGTCCTCCAGCATGATCGGCGTGGCATAGACGTTATCCAGCGGTTTGTCGAAAAACCCCTGGATCTGGTCGGCGTGCAGATCGACCGTCAATACCCGGTCCACCCCCGCCTTGGTGACCATATTGGCCACCACCTTGGCCGAGATCGGCACCCGCGCCGAGCGCGGTCGGCGATCCTGGCGCGAGTAGCCGAAATACGGGATCACCGCCGTGATCCGCACCGCCGAGGAACGCAGCAGGGCATCGGCCATGATCAGCAGTTCCATCAGATTGTCGTTGGTCGGATTGCAGGTCGGCTGGACGATGAACACATCCTGGCCACGCACGTTCTCCAGTATTTCCACCATGACCTCGCCATCGCTGAAGCGACTGACGGTGGCCTTGCCGATCGGCAGGTGCAGGTAATGGATGATTGCCTGGGCAAGTTGCGGGTGGGCATTGCCCGCGAATACCATCATTCGACCGTCAGACACGCGGTAGCCTTGAGTCACTGTTCAGGGTTGGCATGCTGGCTAAATTGGCTGGGCCGCCAGGATTCGAACCTGGGAATGGCGGGATCAAAACCCGCTGCCTTACCACTTGGCTACGGCCCAATAGATCAGATCTCAGCTACACATGAACAATTCTCGCGCGATGCAAGCGCCGATGCAAGGCGGAACGATTGCGGCCGCGGCTGACGAAACCCGCCAACCAGGCCGGTTTGCACGCCAGTACCTGCGCGGCCCGAGTCCGGTCTCCGAAGGCGGCAAACACGCAGGCTCCGGTGCCGGTCAAGCGCGCTTTGCCGTAACCGGACAGCCACTCGGCCGCGGCCGCGACCTGCGGGTAGCGGCGAAACACCACCGACTCGCAATCATTGCCATCCGTTTCCATAACAAGGTTGCGGATTGTGCGTGGCCGGGCATTGCGTGTCAAGTCAGGGTCGTTGAAAACCGCCGCGGTGACCACCCGGCAGGGCGGCACCAGCACCACGAACCAGGGCTCGTCCGGCACTACCAGCGTCAACCGCTCCCCCACCCCTTCCGCCCAGGCCGCCCGCCCCCGAACAAACACCGGCACATCGGCACCCAGTTGCAAGCCTAGTTCCGCCAGCCGATCCAGACTCAAACCGGCCCGCCAATAGTGGTTGAGCGCCACCAGGGTAGTCGCGGCATCGGAACTGCCACCGCCCAGACCTCCGCCCAGCGGCAGGTGCTTGTCGAGCCGGATCCGTACCCCGCACGTCGTCCCGCAGTGGCTTTGCAACAGGCGCGCGGCACGCATGCAGAGATCGTCTTCCGGAGGGACGTCAGGCAGCGGGGTGATCCGTTCGATGTGACCATCCGTGGTAGGCTGGAAGTGGAGCCAGTCGCAGCGTTCGAGGAACTGGAACAGAGTCTGCAACAGATGATACCCATCGGGACGTCGGCCCACGATGTGCAGAAACCGGTTGAGTTTGGCCGGCGCGGGCCAAGAGGTGTCCGCTTCAGGATCCATCGGGCAGGGTCCAGCGGGTGATCAGCAGCCGGATATCCAGGGTGTCGCGATTGGCCCGAATCCGTTGCGGCAGGGCCAGGCCATCGACCGTGCCGCCATCAATCGTGACATAGTTGTCATAGACGATTTGCCAGTCATCCTGCAACAGGCGGCGCAACAACCCGTTGTCATCGACCACCGGGCGGGCGGCCGAATCCGGCGCCGGCAGGCCCAGCACCCAGTAGCGCAAGCCCTCGATCGGCACGGGTATGCCACTGGCCTGTTCCAGCAGCGTGTCGGGATCGTTCGCATACAGCAGGTGCTCGCCATCCCGCAACACGACCCCGGTGGCATCGCCACGGATGTCCAGCCGCCCCTGACCCAAAGGTCCGATCAGATCGATCGCATAGCGCTCGCTCTGCTGCTGCCAGCGCACCCCGGCTTGCCAGCTCTGCCGACCATCGCTGACCGCCAGCCGTCCGTCCAGGGTCCAGTCCTCGAGGGCTTGTAGCGCCGCCGCGCGCTGGTCCAGAGAACCCTCCGGCAGCGGAGTGGCACAAGCCACCAGCACCACTACCAGCAGCAACGGCAGGCCGCGGCTCATGGCAGAAAGCGATCCCTCAGCCGCAGCAGATACTCATCGTCAGGCGTTCTCTCGTAGGCTTTCAGCCACACCTCGCGAGCCTCATCATGCTGGCCCAGTTCCCACAACACCTTGCTCAGATGCATGACGATTTCGGGCTCATCGGTCAGCGAGTAGGCGCGTTGCAAATATTCCAGCGCGGTTTCGTAATCGCCCAGGCGGTAATTGATCCAGCCCATGCTGTCCAGCACCGCCGGATCATCGGGTAGCAGCACGATCGCCCGTTCCAGCAAATCCAGGGCTTCCTCGTAGCGATCCGTGCGATCCGCCAGGGTATAGCCCAGCGCATTCAGCGCATGACCGCTGTCCGGATTCTCGGCCAGGATCTGGCGCAGATCCTGCTCCAGGACATCCAGTTGGTCGAGTTTCTCCGCGGCCAGTGCCCGGCTGTAGAGCAGGTCATGATTGCCCGGATAATGGTCGAGCGCGGTACTCAGGGTATCGAAGGCCACCTCATAAAGGCGTTCGTTGCGCAGGATCTCGGCTTCGGTGAGAAACAGGGACACGGCGTTATCCGGGTGCGACGCACGCAGTCCGGCGAGACGTTCCCGCATGGCTTCGATTTCCCCCAGCCGGGCATCCATGAATCCCGCCCTGACCCGGGCATTCAGATAGCGCTCTTCGTCGCTTATGCCTTCATAGCGTTCCCGGGCCAGCTGGTAGTCCTCCTGCAACTCGGCCACGCGGGCCAGTTCGAACAGGCTATCGGTGACCCGCTGCCCAAGCGCCAGCACCCGGTCGAAGTACTCCTCGGCATCGGCATACTGCTCGGCCTCGGTCGCCAGAACACCCAAGGCGAACAGCGCCTCGGCATCCTCCGGGTTCTGCTCGGCCAGCACGGCGAACTGCTCGCGAGCCTCGGCCAGCCGCTCGGCGCCGACCAGCACTCGGGCATAGCCCAGACGCAGCTGGGTATCGTCGCCCTGCCGGGCCACCGCTGTGGCGAGTTCGTCCGCGGCTTGGTCGGCCTGCCCCTCCTGCATGCGGATCTGGGCGCGCAACAGCAGGGCTTCACGCCAGTCCGGACTGAGCACCAGGGACTGGTTCAGGCTGTCCAGCGCGGTATCCGTCCGCTCGGCCCCCAGGGCCGCCAGCGTCCGATAATAGTATCCATAGCGGGAGTCGGGTTGGAGGGCGCTGAGCGCGGTCATGGCCTCCAGCACGATGGTCTTGTCGTCCAGTCGCCCCAACAGCCCGCTGAGCGCGGCGAAACCGTCCTGTTCATCGCCCGCGGCCAAGACCATGCGCACCGCATCGAGATGTTCCACGGCCGCATCGACCTGCTGGTTGTGCAGCAAGGCCAGGCCCAGCGATTGGCGCGCCTGGGGATCGTCCGGGCTCAGTTCCCACCAGCGCCGCGCCAGCTCCAGCAGGGCCTCGTCATTGCCGATATACAGGGCGATGCCGGCGGCCCGCTCGGCCAGACGCGGATCATCGCTGCCCATGGCCGCCGCGCTGAAGTACTCCAGCGCCGAATCGAGTCGCCCCCGGCGCACCGCGAATTCGGCGGCCAGTACCTGATACATCAACTCACTGGGCGACAGGGGCTCGAAGTCCGGTGCGTCCGTCGTCTCAGCCCGGGCAAGGCCGGTCATCAACAGGGCGGGTAGCAGGATGGTTCGAACCACCCGGGTCATGACATGCATGGAAACTCCTACTGACATTACGGTTTTGGGCGTATTGCGCACACGCAGCTTGCTATTTGCTCACGCCATAGCGAAAATTTACCTATCGATCCTCTGTGTCAACCATTATTCATGCCGCTCTTGGCCCTGGGCCTCAATCACAGAACCGCACCCGTCGCCATCCGGGAGCGGGTCGCGTTTGCTCCGGACGGGTTGCCCGATGCCCTGAACGACCTGCGCCAGCGGGGCGGAGCGCAAGAAGTCGCCATTCTATCGACCTGCAACCGAACCGAGCTGTACTGTGGTCTGGACCAGGCGGACAGCATCGCCATCATCCACTGGCTGAGCCGGTATCATGCATTGCCGGTCGCCGAACTGAAACCCTATCTCTACGAACACCCCGAACAGCACGCGGTTCGGCATATGCTGCGCGTCGCCTCCGGCCTCGACTCCATGGTACTGGGTGAACCCCAGATTCTAGGCCAAGTCAAGAACGCCTACCAAACGGCCAGTCTGGCCGGTACCCTTGGCGGCCAGCTGGAGCGGCTGTTCCAGCATACGTTTTCGGTCGCCAAACAGGTGCGCACCAATACCGCCATCGGTGAAAACCCGGTGTCGGTGGCCTTTGCCGCCGTCAGCCTGTCACACCAGATCTTCGATGACCCGGGTCGCCAGACCGCCCTGCTGATCGGCGCCGGAGAGACCGTGGAGCTGGTCGCCCGACATCTGCACGAACGCGGCATCGGCCGACTGATCATCGCCAATCGCACCCTGCTGCGGGCGCGTACCCTGGCGACCCAGTTCGGTGGCTATGCCATCACCCTGGACGAAATACCGGTACATCTGGCCGAGGCCGATATCGTGATCAGTTCGACCAGCAGCCCGGGCCTCATCTTGGACTACGCCACGGTCAAACGTTCCATCCGCCAGCGCCGCCACCGGCCGGTGTTGATGGTCGATATCGCCGTACCGCGGGATATCGACCCGGCCGTCGCCAAACTGGACGATGTCTATCTGTACACGGTTGACGATCTGCAACAGATCATCCAGGAGAACGTCCGCTCGCGCCAGGTGGCGGCGGCTCAGGCGGAAGAAATCGTCGCCGCCCAGGTCGATCATTTCATGGGCTGGCTCCGGGGTCAGGGCAGTGCAGCCAGCATCAAGGCCTTGCGCCAACAGGCCGAAGCGTCCCGCGACGTGGTGCTGGAACGAGCCCTCAGGCAGCTCAGACAGGGCAAGGACGCCGAACAGGTCTTGCAATTCCTGGCCAGCACCCTGACCAATAGGCTGATGCATGCGCCCAGCGCTGGCCTGCGCGAGGCCGCCACCCGTGGTGACGATGCCTTGGGCAAACTGGTCTCCCAGATCTACCGGCTCGACGACCCGAACTGAATCCTCACGCCCCATTGTGAATCCGTCCATCCAGGCCAAGCTGGAGCAGCTGGTGGCACGCCACGAAGAAGTTGGCGCGCTGCTGGCCGATGCCGGGACCATCGCCGATCAGAACCGGTTTCGCGACCTGTCGCGCGAGTATGCCCAGATCGAACCGCTGGCGCGGCAATTCCAGGCCTGGTCCCGAACCCGGGCGGATTGGCAGGCGGCCCGGGACATGGCCCGCGATACCGACCCCGAGTTGCGGGCGCTGGCGGCGGATGAAATCGAATCCGCCGAACAACGCCTGGGCGAACTGGAGCATGCCTTGCAGTTGCTGCTGCTGCCGTCCGACCCGCATGATGAGGGTAATCTGTTTCTGGAAATTCGCGCCGGCACCGGCGGCGACGAGGCCGCTTTGTTCGCCGGCGATCTGTTCCGGATGTACAGCCGCTACGCGGAACTGCGCGGCTGGCGGATCGAGATCCTCAGCGACAGCCCTGGCGAACAGGGTGGCCACAAGGAGATCATTGCCCGAATCATCGGCCGCGGTGCCTATTCCCGGCTCAAATTCGAATCCGGCGCGCACCGCGTCCAGCGGGTACCGGAAACCGAGTCGCAGGGCCGGATCCATACTTCGGCGGCCACCGTGGCCATATTGCCCGAGATCGAGGAAATCGATTCGGTGGACATCAACCCCAACGATCTGCGCATCGATACCTACCGGGCCTCGGGGGCCGGCGGCCAGCATATCAACAAAACCGACTCGGCGATTCGCATCACCCACCTGCCCAGCGGCATCGTGGTGGAGTGCCAGGACGAGCGCTCCCAGCACAAGAACCGCGCCCGCGCCATGGCGCTGCTGGCGGCGCGCCTGCTAGCCAGGGAGCGCGACCGCCAGCAGCAGGAACAGACCACCAGCCGCCGCCTTCAGGTGGGCAGCGGCGACCGCTCCGAGCGGATCCGCACCTACAACTTCCCCCAGGGTCGGGTTACCGACCACCGCATCAATCTGACCCTGTACAAATTGTCGGATATCCTGCTGGGGGATCTGGATCCGATCATCGATCCGCTGATCCGGGAATACCAGGCCGAGCTGCTGACGGCGCTGGCCGGCTGAGCATTCGGCCCAGGCTGACTCGGTCATGGCCGGCCAGATCGCGGTGGACCATGCATTGGTCGAACCCCGCCGCCGCCAGCAGCTCGCCCACCGCCGCGGCCTGATCATGGCCATGCTCCAGCAACAGCCAGCCGCCAATCCCGAGATGCGCCGGAGCCCGGTCGATGATGGCTTGCAAGGCACCCAGACCCGCGTCCGCGGCGATCAGCGCCAGGGACGGCTCGAAGCGCAGATCGCGCAGACAGGGATCGCCGGCGGCGATATAAGGCGGGTTGGAGACGATCAGGTCGAAGGGCCGGTCAGGCAGGGCGTCGCACCACGAGCCCTGGACGAATTCGACCCGGCTCAGGCCCAGCCGCTCGGCATTGCGCCGGGCCACGGCCAGGGCGGCGTTGCTCAGCTCACTGGCCACCACCAGGGCACGGGGCCGTTGTTGCGCGATGGCCAGGGCGATCGCCCCACTGCCGGTGCCCAGATCGGCGACATCCGCCACCCGGTCCAGAGGCAAGCGGTCCAGCGCCAGTGACACCAGCAGTTCGGTTTCCGGCCGTGGGATCAGCGTGGCCGGTGTGACTTCCAGTGGCAGCGAACGGAATTCCCGCCATCCAGTGAGATAGGCGACGGGTTCGCCGGCGAGACGCCGGGCCAGCAACTCATTGAAGCTGGCCAGCTGCTGGCTCCCGAGCGGCTGCTCCGGCCAGCTGTAGAGATAGCTGCGCGGTTGCTCCAGTACCCGCATCAGCAGCAACTCGGCATCGAGACGCGCGGTCTCGCTGCTCCGGGCAAGCACCGCGGCTGCCAAACGCAGCTGCTGGCCGATGCTTGCCCGGTCAGGCCCGGGCTCAGGCAACGTCGTCCAGGATCTTGAAAATGCGTCGGGTAATGGCGTCGACTTCGCCCATGCCCTGCACCAAGCGCAGATTGCCCCGGGACTTGTAGTAGTCGATCAGGGGGGCGGTCTGGGACTCGTAGACCTCCAGACGCTTGCGGATGGTTTCCTCATTGTCATCGGCCCGCTGGCGGGCCAGCAGCCGCTGCATGATCTCGCCATAATCGACGTCGAAGAACAACACGACATCCAGCGGTTGCCCCAGCCGTCCCAGCATCCGGTCCAGTGCCTCGGCCTGCGGCAGGGTGCGGGGGAAACCGTCGAGCATGAACCCATTGCCGACGTCGTCCTTGCCCAGCCGTTCCTCAATCATGCCCAGCACGATTTCGTCCGATACCAGTCCTCCGGACTCCATGATCGCCTTGGCCTGCTTGCCCAGGGACGATCCAGCGGCCACCTCGGCGCGCAGCAGATCGCCGGTGGAAATATGCGGTATCCGATACTTGTCAACAATCAATTCGGCCTGGGTTCCCTTGCCGGATCCGGGTGCGCCTAGCAATACGATTCTCATGATGGGGGTCTCGCTTTCCAATGGCGTATAATCCGGCCCGATTCTAACAAAAATTGTTCAAAGTTCACGGCTCATGTACCGGAATCGGATCAACCCTGTGTTACAGTGCTCCCGCAACGACTTCCGTGGAGCCACCAGCCCTGCGCCATGAGCGACGTTTCAGCCGGCAAAGTCACCGTCTCGCCCAAGGTCTTGTTCCAGGAACTCGACGGTGAGGCCGTGCTGCTGGATTTGCGCAGCGAGTGCTACTTCGGCCTGGATGCCACGGGAACCCGGATCTGGCAGTTGCTGGATGCGCATGGCGACCTGGATCGGGTATTCCAGACCATGCTGTGGGAATACGAAGTCGACGCCACCACCCTGCGTCGCGATCTGGACCGCTTCATCGCCGATCTGATGGATCAGGGTCTGCTGCTGGCCCCCGGACGCGACGACTGAATCAGATGGCGCGCGAGAATTGCTGCTGCCGATTCTCTCGCAGATAACGATCGAAGACCATGCAGATGTTCCGGATCAGCAAACGGCCCGCTGGCCGCACCTGGATCCGATCGACGTGCAGATCCAGCAATCCATCCAGTGCCATCCTCTCCAGTTGCCGCAGTTCGGGCATGAAGTATTCGTTGAAGCGGATGTCGAACGCATCCTCGATCGCCGCGAAATTCAGCTCGAACTGACAGATCAGCCGGCTGATCACGGTCCTGCGCAGCCGATCATCGTGGTTCAGCCGTATCCCACGCCATAGCGGCAGCCGATGTTCATCCAGCGCGGCATAGTACGCGTCCAGCGTCTTGTGGTTCTGGCTGTAGCTGTCGCCGATCCTGCCGATCGAGGTCAGCCCCAGACCCACCAGATCACAATCGGCATGGGTACTGTAGCCCTGAAAGTTACGGTGCAATGTCCCGGCTTCCTGGGCCCGACTCAGGTCATCCTCGGGCTTGGCGAAGTGATCCATGCCGATATAAACATAACCGGCGGTGGTCAGCCGCTGTATCACGCGGTGCAGGATCTCCAGCTTGACCGCTGGCGAGGGCAGCGCGGCGGCGTCGATCTGCCGCTGGACCTTGAACAGCTGGGGCAGATGCGCGTAGTTGAATACCGACAAGCGGTCCGGCTCCAGAGCGATGACGGCGTCCAGGGTGCGGTCGAAGCCGGCCACGGTCTGCCCGGGCAGTCCGTAGATCAGGTCCAGGCTGATCGAGCGATAGCCGGCGCTGCGCGCCGCATGGATCGCCGCCTCGGTAAGGGCCTGCGGCTGGATCCGATTGACCGCCCGCTGCACCTCCGGATCGAGATCCTGCACCCCCAGGCTGAGCCGGTTGAAACCCAGCTCGCGCAACAGCGCTATGGTTTCGGAGCCGGCCTCGCGTGGGTCGATCTCGATCGAATACTCACCCCGATCCGCCGCCAGCAAACTGAAGTGCTCGCCGGTGACCCGCATCAGTTCAGCCATCTGCTCATGATTGATGAAGGTCGGCGTACCGCCACCCCAGTGCAGCTGGGCGACGGGACGGTCCTGCCCGAACAGCGCCCCCTGCAAGGCGATCTCCCGATGCAGGTGGTCCAGATAAGGTCTGGCTCGGGTACGGTTGGCGGTGATGATCTTGCTGCACGCGCAGTAGTAACACACCCTGGCACAGAACGGCAGGTGCAGGTACAGCGACAGCGGACCGCGATTGCCGGCGGCTTCCTGGCGGTAATCGGCCTCGGTGTACCCCTCGTGGAACTGCACGGCGGTGGGGTATGAAGTGTAACGCGGACCACTGGCATCGTAACGGCCGATCAGCGCGCTGTCGAAAAGCGTGGTGGTAACCATGGCTGTAGCATCCCGGAAAATCACGCTGACAGCTTAAGCGGCCCGATCAGCCACGACCTTGATCCAGGTCAAAATCGGGTGCGGTCAGCGGTCCAGCAGGGCCAGGATCGAGTCGACGATATCGTGCATGGTGATGATGCCGATCAGTTCGTTGTCACGGGTCACCACCACCCGCGTGATGCCGTAGTCGACCATCAGCTTGGCGGCATGCCTGACCTCCAGCTCGCTGGAAACGGTGATCACCGGCTTGGCGCAGACATCGTAGACGTTGATCAGGTCGATATCACCCTCTTCGGCCACGATGGTGCGCAGTATGGTGGTGTAGGTGATGATGCCGTAGGCGTCGTGGGGGTGCTTCTTCTCGACCACCAAGGACTTGATGCCGCGCTGCTTCATGAGATCCATGGCCTCGTGCAGCGTGGCGAACGGCGAGATGGTGGCCACTTCGCGCACCATGATGTCCTTGACCAGGGTCGGTTTGGCATGCTCGGTCATGATCGGGTACTCATTGCAGTTCGATTAGCACTTCGGCCAGAGGCCGGCGGGGTGTCAACGGGGTCTCGGCCGGATAGCCGTACCATAGCAGACCGACCACCGACTCGGCTTCCGGATCAACCCAGATCAGGTCGTGAAACCGTTCGTCGCGAATCACCGGCCCGGTCGACCACTTGCAGCCGATGCCCGCGCTCCACAGGAACAGCATCAGATTCTGGATCGCGCAGCAGCAGGCCGCGTAGTCCTCCTGCTCCCGAAGCGAGTCGGTGCCGCGCGTCCGGGTCACCACCAGCCAGCCCGGCTTGGCCAGCCAGTTGGCCAGCTTGCCCGCCGCGGCTGCGGGGCCTTTCTTGGCGGCCACCAGCTCCGCATTGAGCCGGGCGATGGCCGTGGCGGTCTCCCGACCCAGCAGGTAGAAGCGCCAGGGTTCGGTGAGATGATGATTCGGTGCCCAGCGAGCCAGATCCAGTGCTTGCAGCACGATCTCGCGCGGCGGTGGATCGGGCTGGAAAACATTGATGGTGCGCCGGCCGCGGAGCAGCTCGGCGGTGGCCACGGGATTCAGTGTCTCGGTCATGAGGGACAGTTACTTGGTTCCGTACAGTCGGTCGCCGGCATCGCCCAGGCCGGGCAGGATATAGCCGTGATCGTTGAGCTTCTGATCCAGGGCGGCGGTGAACACCGGCACGTCCGGATGCGCCTCGGCGAAAGCCCGCACCCCCTCGGGGGCGGCCAGCAGACAGAGAAACTTCATCTGCCGAGCACCGCCTTGCTTGAGCCGGTCGACGGCGGCCTGCGGTGCCGCAGAGGCGTCGGTCTCGGCG